>JAFRMZ010000262.1 GCA_017430465.1 Oscillospiraceae bacterium | reverse complement strand
TTGCTACCATCAGAGTTGATATTATAATCGCCAAAGTCCTCAATAACGCAGTAGTAGTGCGGATCGGCATCGGCATAAAAAAGATAATAAAAATTTTTTTCGCCACTCAATTGTTTGACGTTACCCCACCATGTGCTTTTAATGTAAGCACCTTCACCAAAATCAATGGTATCGCCGGATTTGTATGAAACACCATTTGCAATAACTTTGGTTTCTGCATTTGCGACAATTTCCATGCCTCCTGTCAAGAAGTCTCCTACGTTTGCGGGCATGTAGCCTGCTACAGTCAGAATGGCGAGTGTTCCTGCTAAAATTCTCTTGAAATAATTTCTTTTTGCCATTGTAATTTCCTCCTTGAATCAGTTTTTTTAAAGATAATTTCTATTTACCGTTTTTATCTTTGGTATGCATTTAGTATATCATATTTTAAAATAAAAAACAATTGATTTTTTACCAGAAAAATTTTTATCGCTTTTGTGTAGATTATACTAATTGTGTATGAATTATGAATTTAAAATATACAATATGTGTATAAAGCGGACACAATTTCCCTTCCGGAAACAGTGTCCGCCTGTATCACTGTGCTATATTTTCGTTAATGTGCCGGAATATTTTTCCCCTTGATATTCCAATGTGATGCGGATGATTTCGGGTTCAGCCGGCGCAGTTTCCGCTTTCTGAAAACCATTCAGGCCAGCATTCTGAATAATTTCGGGATAGTCAACATAACATTCATTCAAATCAACATAGCCGGAAATTCCCGAAACAGAACCTTTTTCAGATTTCTGCCACATTCCGAACTGTCCGGCATAATCTGTTTTTGCAACACCGTAGTGTGCTACCCAGACAGCATATCTGTTCCGGAGTTCTTCAGTAAAATACGTTTCCAGATGCGACTTGCTGGAATACAGACCGGCAAAATATCCGGCTTTTTCCACGATTTCAAGAAAAGCCTTTGCCATTTCGGAACACTTTGCTTTTCCAAGTGCGAACTGTGAATTTTCTTCAAAATCCAGATACACCGGATATGCAAACTGTTTTCCGGCGATTGCCTGCAAGAAAACTTCTGCTTCTGTCTGGATTTCAGAAACGGATTTAGCGTATGAATACCAGTAAGCCCCTGTCGGGATGCCATACTTCCGGCATTGTGCATAATATTCCTCAAAGCAGGAATCTTTCTGAGAAAGTAATTTTCCGTATCCGGCACGAAGAATTGCAAAATCCACCTGACTGGAATCTTTCACGTTCAGCCAGTCGACAGAGCCGTTGTGTCTGCTGACATCAATGCCCTTTTTCATGATTCACCGCCCCTTTTTTCGAGTTTATCCAGATAGCCGGATTGTACTCCCCATGTGATAGCTTTTGCGGTTTCTTCTGGAGGAATATTTTCTGCCTTGGCGATTTCGGCAACGGTGTGACCGCTGAAAAAAGCACGGCAGATTTTTTTTCTTAATTCTTCGGACATAGCCAAGCTCCTTTCTGAAAAATTTATTCTTCTTCGAGATTCATTACGGCTGAGAGTCCGGCGGAAACAGCCGAAATCCCAATGCCGATGAGAGTCGTTTTCAGGACAGCTTTTTCTGCTGACCAGTCCACATTAGGAACGGCCACGGCCAGATAGCCGGCTGCCGATTGCAGAGCTGTCCGAAGGGCACGTCTGAGCCAGTTTTTCACAGATTATCACCTCCTGAAACAGGCAGATTTCTGAATTCTTCATGAATTGCATCCATCACGCCGTTTGCGCCTAGTTTGTGATATTGCTCATAAAGATTTTCAAAATTATCTTTTGCATAAACGGGTGCAGAGCCGATAGATTTATATTTTTCATACTGATAAAGCAGTCTGTCACGCAGAAGTGCCTGCACACCGAGTTCGAGGGCATTTTGTTTTTGTTCGGAAGCTTTCAGGCGGTTCAGCAGAAACTGCGTGAAGATGCCGATAATACCGCTGGAAGTCAGCACGGTAATGATGATATTTTCAAGCATAGAAATTCTTCTTTCATAGGTCAGATTTCCGGAGAAAGCCTTCTGATTTTCTATTATATATAATATGATGCAAAAGCCTGTCCGGAGATAAGTTTCTATAGTTTGATTCTAGCATGACAAAAAGGGATTTGGAACGGCAATTTTTTTGATTCAGCTATTGACTTCTAGTCATTTTTATGATACAATAATGTCAGAAAGAATCCAAAACGATTTCTATTCCGGAATTCTGCCGGATTCTGATGCTGTACTTACAAATATTATGAAAAAATTATGAAATTAAGGAGAATTTGTATGAAAAATAATGTATTCAAATCCGTAACAGCTCTGCTGATGGCACTTACCGTGATTGGGGCAGGCATCCCGATGGGCAGAAATGCTGAGAATATTGCTTTGACTGCAAGTGCAGAGAACACATTTTCATCTGAATATCAGCTTACCGGTGATGAGCTTAATGATGTCACTGTCCGTATTCGTCCTGCGGGAAGCTATTCTGCATTGGCTATCAATCAGAACGGCGCAGGAATTCAGAACGCTGTCCACATGTTTCAGATTGGCGATTCTTCAAGATTTTATCTGAAAAAAGCTGATGACGGAAGCTATTATATTTATTTTTATAATTCCGCCTATGCGAATTCCTATGTCAGCAGTGGTTACTGCATGTTTGATGTTGTCAGTGATAACAGTCATAAAAAGGATGGCGGTGTTATTCATGTTGTCAAGCAGGGAACGCAGGATTATAAACGCTGGCAGTTTATCCGTCAGGAAGACGGTACATATTATATTCAGAATAAATATTCTGGTATGTACTGGTCTTTGGATACTGTTTCCGGCATCAACAGCAATAATAACAAACTTGTACAGCGTTCTGCGCCAATGAAATGGGAAATCGAGATTGTCAATTCCGGCAGTCAGGAACAGGAAAGCACAAAAGCTTTTGATTCCTATAATTTCGATAATCAGAACGGTCAGACCGTTACTTCTCTGAACTGGATGAGCCTTCTTCCTGATGATACTGCTCTGACAGACATCAGCATTCCCGGCACACACGATTCTGCAACCTGTAATGTACAGTATACCGGCCGGCTGGCGCAGTGTCAGCAGTTATATATTGATGATATGCTGGACTCTGGTATTCGTTATCTGGATTTGAGACTTGGCACAAGCGGTAATTCCCTCAAGATGATTCACGGTGTGGATAACTGTCTGAACCGTGACGGAAGTCAGCTCTATCTGGATACGGTTATGAACTGGGTGGATTCCTTCCTGACAGAAAATTCCGGCGAAACAGTGATTCTTCAGTTGAAAGACGAAGACGGCGATTCTACAAATCTTGCCTATTCATATTTCAAGAATCTGGCAGAAACAACAGATAAAATATACATTGGTGACCATGTGCCGACTCTGGGCGAAGTTCGTGGAAAGATTGTTATTATCAGCCGTCTTTCTCTGGAAGATGGCACAGATTACAGCATCACCAAGAACAATGTTTCCGGACTGTGGGCAATTCCGGCAGATAACTGGCAGATTGGCGAAAATAATTCTTCTGCGCTGGTAGTTTCCGGTGATGATTATGAACTCTGGACGCAGGATAATTATGATATGAATGCTTCTGATAAATGGACTTGGGTAAACGGTTCTGTAACAAGTGCATCTGAAAAGCAGGCGTCTGCATCGGAAAATGGTAAGAAAGCATGGGTAATTTCCTACACAAGTGTAAGCAAGCTTCTTTCTGGTGTATATCCGCTCAGTGCTGCACGGGACATCAACAAGAACCTGAAAACAGCTTCATGGTGGGAGGAAACTCCGGATATGTTCACCGGCGTTGTATGCTCCGATTTTGTGGATGAACAGCTTGCACAGATGATTTATCAGACCAACTTTGCAGAATAAAATCTATTTAACAAGATGAAAAAAGGACAGTCTTTACTGCCCTTTTTTCTGAAATGATTGACAGTATTCATAAAATATGCTATACTGATACTATAGAAATCTGCACTATAAAAACGGGGGAATATGTTATGAAATTTATCAGAAAAGCAGTGCTGGGCGTTGTCGCCTCAGCAGTATTTGCATTCAGCGGAATGACAGGACTGATGCACAATTCAGTTCATGCAGGCGAAAAAACAAAGCTCATAGCCCTGACATTCGATGACGGGCCGAATACCACGACAACAAACGAAGTACTGGATATTCTGGAAGAATATCATGCTAAGGCTTCTTTTTTTCTGATTGGTGTCAATATCAATGAAGAAAGTGCGGTTTCCGTCAGGAGAGCTTATGATATGGGCATGGAAATCGACAATCACTCGAAAACACATGCTAACATGTCCAAAATGACAACTGAAGAAATTCAGGACGAAATTAATTATGTCGATGAAAAAGTTCTTGAAATTACTGGTGAATCTACAAAATTTTTCCGTCCGCCGTTTATTGATGTCAGCGATGCTATGTATGATGCCATTGATTTGCCGTTTATCTGCGGAATCGACTGTCAGGACTATATGCCGAATGTCACTGCTGAAGAACGTGCAGAATATATCCTGAACGGTGCACAGGATGGCGTGATTGTACTTCTTCATGATGCCGCCGGAAATTCTCAGACAGTAGAAGCACTTAAAATCGCCATGCCGGAGCTTGTCAGTCAGGGATATGAATTCGTCACACTGACTGAACTGTTTGAACAACAGGGCGAAACGCCGAAACATCACATATTATACAGTAATGTCTCGAAATATCCCTGTGCGGATTACAGTCTGTATGCGGAAATCAGTTCGGGAACTGCCTCCCAGATTGCTTTGAATCCGGCACAGCTCGCAGAACTCGGAAACAGTTATGCAATTGAAATGGAATATACCAGTTCCAACGGGTATCCGCCTGTTGTAGCACTTCAGAAATGGTCAGGAGATTCTCCGGTCTGGAAAGCAGTACAGCCCTTTTATTCCAACGGCGAAAAGGCAGTATTTCTGGCATCGGATATTCTGAAAGGACTGGAAGAAACTGGCCTGACTTATGAAACGCTTGACGGAATGACTCTTTCTGCCTACGGCGGAACAATCACTCTTGCTGATGCAAAATTATTAATCAAATCAGAAAGTTCTGTTGTGCTGAAAGGTGATGTCAATTATGATGGTGAAGTCAGCACCGCTGACCTTGTTCAGCTTGCAAAATGGCTTCATTGTTCCGGAACACTCGCAAACTGGAAAAATGCAGATATGACGGAAGATAATCTGATTAATATTTATGATTTTATCGCACTGAAACAAGAGCTTTTAAATAGATAGTAGTAAAAAAGCAGCAGACGGAATACAGCCGTCTGCTGTTTTGCTTATTCTTTGATTTCGACACGGCGTTTTTTCTCCGGATGCCGGCGGTAATAGTCTTCTTTATCCTGATACATGCGGGCATCAGCGACCTGCATTGCATGACAGATGTTATAATCTCCGGAAAAGAATCCCGTTCCCAGCGCAAAGCGTACATCATCAGTTTCGGCCTCCAGCCGGCGAAGTTCAGCCGTCTGCTGATACAGAATATCTTCCGTCACATCCGGACAGAGAATTACAAATTCATCTCCTCCGGCACGGTAGATTTCATTTGTTCCGAAGGCTGACCGCAGAAGTGAAGAAGCTTTGGACAGAAGTTTATCTCCGGCATCATGGCCGATATTGTCATTGACTGTTTTCAGACCGTTCAAATCGGCGAAAACAACACCCATCCGGCAGGGAAGAGGAATATTTTTATTCATAAGCTGGTCAACACGCTTATTCATGGCGTTACGGTTTCTGACTTGTGTGAGCACATCCACCATGCTGAGAAATTCGAGCTTATCCACAAGCAGATGATTGGCAATCACCGCCCCCAGAAAAAAACTGACCGGTTCAAGAGTTTCTTTGATAAGCATCAGTTTATCATCATCAAAATTAGCCGACCAGATGAATCCGACAAGTTTCTGATTGAAACGTACAGCATACAGCACAAGACTCCGGACATTATTCTGATACAGAGAAGCATACCATAACGGGTCACGTTCCTGAAGTACGCTTAAATCATTCAGAAGCAGACAGTCGCTGTCGGCAAGGTCATTTTCCCATGACAGAGCCATTTCATAAGGCGTGCACTGCATTTCTCCTGCAATTTTTTCCAGATAGTCCTGATGTTTTCCGTTTTCGGTAATGAATTCACATTTCTGTTCTATCTTGTCCACAAGCAGGACGGCACATTTTTCAGAACCGCATATTTTCTGAATTTCTGTGATAGTTTCAGTCATAGCTTGCATAAAATTCTGCGTCTTGTGAAGTTTGACATTGATATTCAGCACAGCGGAAGATGCCTCTGCTGAACGTTTGGTGATGGCATCATCCTCAATCTGAGGCGTATATTTAAGAATGTAAGCACAGAAAACGGTTTTAAACTCCTGATTAGGTTCTGTTTCTGCCGAAAGCGGAAAATAATGTCCGCTTAGCCAAAGGCCGTGAGCGTTCACATAAGAATAAAGAGGTTGTCCGGTACTGGCACACCGATAACAATAGGATTCAAAATTGACATCCTGAAAATATTCCCGATACGGAATCCCCGAATAAAATTTCGGAGCATCAGGCAGTCTGTAAAGTATTCCGCTGAATGCCTGATTCACTGCCATAAGACGGATTTCGCTGAAACTTCCGTCCGGATAAATATCAAAGGCATATACACTTGCCATTGCCTGAATCTTGTCAGCCCATTCCTGAAAATTCATGATATGACCTCCTTTAAATTTAAGATTAATATTATTATAACACAAAAAAATTTTCTTTTCAATAAAAAAATTGTGAATTGTGTAAATTTCTTCTTGATTTTTTTCTGACTCTGTGCTATAATGAAGTTAATCGTTTTAGATTTCGGAAAATTCTGCAAAATTTAGAAAGGAGGCAGACTATGCAGGAAAAAATGACTGCACTCGAAGCTTATACAAGCCGGGTTTACAGGATTATCGTCATGGTCATTCCGGTGTTCTGCTTAATCGCAGGCGTGCTGATTGTTTTACTCCATTCGTTCGGATATTATCCGGAGATTAATGAAATAAGTATGTGGCTGTTCGTCTGCATGGACATAATATATGTAATTATCGGCTTATATTTCAGAAAGACAGGCGTGCAGGAAAATGGTATTGTTCCGCCGGATAAGCTTACACAAGCAAAATATACAATGGCCGTGATGGGAATTCTTCAATGGAATGCAATTACCTATATCTGGCCGTTTCGTGATTTGTGGGCTTATAGTTTGCTGTTTACTATTGTACAGGCAAGCTTTTTTGATGTGAAACTTGTGATGTTTACTACTGCCGGCATTGGCGGTTCTATGTTTCTTTCATGGTTCATAGGAGACAGCCGGCTGATGCCCCCGACAGATGAATACTATACCGCCGGAATTCTGCTCCGTATTATCGGTGCGGTGATGATGTTCGTTTCTGTCAACATGATTACTTATTTCGGCGGAAAATTTCTTGTCGAAGAACTTGAAAAATATGTCTGTTATGATACCCTTACACATCTGCTTAATCGGCGCAGTATGGATGATTATCTTCAGAAAGCCTATCAGGAAGCCAACCACGGCGGAACAGATTTCTGTCTGCTGATGATGGATATTGATGATTTCAAGAAAGTCAATGATACCTATGGTCATGACTGCGGTGATGAAGTCCTCAGATACGTTGCGAATACAGTTTCAGCCGGTGTCCGGAAAGATGACAGTGTATTCCGCTGGGGCGGTGAGGAAATTCTTGTCCTGATGCGTTCCGAAAAAACACAGGCCTCTCTTTCTGCTGAAAGAATCCGCAGGAAAATCGAACAGGATACTGTCAGCTACCGAGGAAAAGAAAATGTCTCTGTTACGATAACTATCGGAATTTCTTCTTATCGGAACGGCATCACCATTCAGCAGATGATGGATGAAGCCGACCAGAATTTGTATTATGGAAAAAAACACGGAAAAAATCAGGTTGTCAGCCGGATTCCGCAGACAGAATCAGTTAAATTTCAGCAGGAGGCAGTTCAGCAATGAAATATGAAGGAAATGAAATTTATAATTATATCCGCAGTCACGGACTGCATCAGTACTGTTTTCTGGTAAAGAATCAGTGGATTCTTCTTTATGGAGATATGCAGGGAGTGCCTCGGATGCTCGCCTTTGTCAGTGAAACCAGTGCACTTGATAGTGAATTTTCCGAAGAAGAACGTGAAAACGGAAATCGTGTGTGCAAAATTGCAAGACAGCTTCATCTGCCGTTTGTGGCTGTCCGCTTTGTGCAGAATTGTCAGAAAGTGTGTATCTGGCTGAACGGAAACTGGCAGACTATGACGTATCCGGAATTAAAACAAGTTTATCAAAATTTTGGTATTGTTCAGTCCGGAACAGCCGGAAAATCAGTTAATCAGTACACCTCCAGCAGTTATCACGACTGGCAGAGAAATCAGCTCGGAAAAATCATTGTTACTGATTTAGACCTTATAAAGCTGAAAAATGATGACAGCATTGCTTCTATTATCGAACTGAAACGCTCAAAAATCGCTCTTGACCAATGGACACCTTATCGGAATGATTATCCTAATTTTGCTTTGACTGTCAATGCAATTGTACATTCCGGAAAGAAAATTCCGTTTTATTTATATTACAATATCATGCATGACGGGACTGCCGGTCACCGGACAGAAGATATTTCTGAAATCAAAGTATTTACAT
>JAFRMZ010000261.1 GCA_017430465.1 Oscillospiraceae bacterium | reverse complement strand
TTTGTCAGTTTTGCGGCAAGTTTTGCATTTTGTCCCTTATTGCCGATGGCAAGTGAAAGCTGGTCATTCGGCACAACGGCTGTGCAGGTGCGTTCTTCTTCGTCAAGGATTTCGACTTTAAGCACCTTTGCCGGAGAAAGTGCATTAGCGATAAATTCGGCAGGATTCTCACTGTAAGGAATAATATCAATTTTTTCGCCGTTGAGTTCTTTTACAATTGCAGAAATTCTGGAATGTTTTGCACCGATACAAGAACCGATAGCATCAACATTCGGGTCATGGGACACAACAGCGATTTTAGAACGAGAACCGGCTTCACGGGAAATAGCCTTTACTTCGACAGTGCCGTCATAGATTTCGGGCACTTCGAGTTCAAACAGTCTTTTGACCAAATCTCTGTGAACTCTGGAAAGCTTGATAATCGGCTTTTTGTTCCGGTTGACAATGCCTGTAACATAGACTTTAATCTGCATTCCTTCTTTGAGTTCTTCGCCGGGAATTTGTTCCTGACGGAGCAGATATAATTCTGTCTTATCATACATGAGTGTAGCAGAACCACGGCCGGGCTCTACCTGCATAACAGTTGCAGTAATAATATCATTCTCCTTGCACAGGAACTTATCCAGAATTCTGTCTCTGTTGATGTCTCTCAAATCGCCCTTGATAGACTGTTTGGCAGACTGTGCAGAGGCACGGCTGAATTTGGAAATATCCAGCTTATGTTCCAGAACTGCACCGACATACGTGCTTGGGTCAATTGCTTTAGCTTCATCAATATTGATTTCTGTATGATTGATAGGTTCATCCTCCACAACATGCTGGAGCAGGAACACATCAAAAATCTTTTTTTCGGGGTCAATATCCACACGGATGGATTCCTTGCATTCGGGGTACATACGCTGTACAGATTTCTGCATGGCAGACTTGACGGTTTCAATCATGACTTCAGTATCGAGGCTGTTCTCAGTGCCGAGTGCAGCCAGAGTTTCAAAGAACTTGCTGTCCATTTTTTCTGATTCCTCCAGTAAAATTAATTAATCAAATTCAAAATACAGTTTGACGAATGTCAGTGCTGAAAACGGAAGTTCGAGTGTTTGTTCTGGTGTTTGCAAAGTAATGAAGTCTTTGTTCCAGTCTGTCAGTGTACCGACAACTTCCCGATTTCCGTTCTCGAAATCACGGAATCCACGTGCACGGACTTCGCAGCCGAGACAGGCATCAAAATGGCTTTCTCTGATAAGGTCGGCTTCCAGACCGGGGGAGCTGACTTCCAGAATATAGCTCTGTGCGATGGGGTCTTTTTCGTCCAGCAAATCGCTGACGGGGTTAGTGACTTTTTCGCAGTCATTGATGCTGACAGTTTCGGTTTCGCTGTCGATAAAAATGCGCAGATACCAAGATGCGCCTTCTTTTTCGTAGCGCACATCCCAGACGAGATAGCCCAGTTCATTGATAACGGGAGCAATCAGGTCATAGATTTTCTGTTCGGTACTGCCGAATTTTTTCAGTTTCATGTAATGTCATTACCTGCCTTTCCTGATTTTGTACTGCAAAACGAAAGACCGGATTTTGTTCCGGTCTTTTCACATCTTCAGCATATTAGCATAATTATATTATAGCATATTTCTTTTCAGAAATCAAGCTTTTTTTGAAATTTTTTGAAAAAAATTTATTTTTATCTGATTTTTCTGGCTTCCATGTAATAGCGTTTATCTTCTGCGTGACCGGTTGAGAAGGTTTTTCTTGGCAGAACACCATCTTTTTCGACACCGGAGAATAATAAATTCTTATTCATATCGGGGAGCAGAAATCCGATGCTGTCAGGCTTCTGTGCAAGTTGGGTGACTGTCTGGATGCCGTGAATATAATCAATTTTTCCGGAATATTGTTTCAGATAATTATCAAGCTGCATCTGGAGACTGCCGACTGCAAGTGCGGAACATGGTTTGTGAATGTAATATTTTTTCTGTTCCGTTCCCTGTAGAATGACGATTTCCTGTTCTGACGGTATTTCTGAAAGTTCCAGTTTTTGTATCAGATATTCCAGAAGATGCGCCGGATTGGTTTCAGTGACAATCCGGTGAATTGCTTCAAATTCCAGCGCAGGGCTGTGCAGGTTGACCAGCTCTGCAAGGGCGTATCTTGCGGGATGCTGACTGAAATCCTGTTCCGGATGTTCCTGTTTTAATTTTTCATAGCAGGCTTTTGCAGTTGCCAGTGAATGATTGCCGTCCCCCATGGCAAACCGGAGATTTCCGGCATGATTCAGAAGTTTCTGCAATCTTTCCTGAAAGGCATTCTGCTGAACGTCATTCATGAGCCAGCCAGAAACGTGCCCTCCGCCAAGCATCAAATCCGTATCATAAAGAAGCTGCATTTCCTGTTTCTGTGCACCGCAGGCTTCTATGACATGTTTCTGCTCGTCATTGATTAATATCATAATATGAGGCAGTTCCAGCAGAGCATCTTCTCTGACTTTCATTCTGGGAGGAATTCTTTCCAGTACGGTTGCCTCTGTTGCCCTGACAGGCGACTGACTTCCTGCATGATAATCATAAGCTTCCAAATCAATCTTGCCGATAATTCCTGTTCTTATTATGCCGTTGCTCTGGATGCGTTCTGTATAAATCATTGCATTATCATAAGCTTTCAGAAGTCCCTGTTCCAGATATTGTTTCATAGTATCATGAATTTTGCAGATTCTGTCATGCAGGTTTGGCTGTTCCAGATACAGTTCCGGAAGAATCAGATGCAGGGCAGACGGTGCATTTCCGGCAAGCATTTCGGCTTGTTTCCAATATTCCGGCGAACTGGTGAACTGGTCACAGGCGATGACGCTCCACGTTTCCGGACAGACCTGATTCCAGTCCGGCAGAAAAATTTCTGCTGATGAAAATATATGCTGTGTCATTAAAAAAATTCAGCTCCTTCCTGTGATTTCAGTATAGCATATTTTATCAGAATTGTCAATTGTCTGCATTTCAAAAATGTATATTTTTTCCCAAAACACAAAAAGTATCAAAAATATAACGGATTGTTATCAAATTGTAACTTATTATTCATTTCTTTGTGACGAAGAATGTGGTATACTAGAAGTTAGACAACAGATAAAGACTGTCGTTTTTCCCGAAAACGGCTTTGCAAAAATAAGAAAGGAATGAGGCATTTTGCAAAATCAAGACAACAAAGAACAGAAAGAACATTCTTCTGAAAAATTAGATGCTTCTAAAATGTCCGCTGCGGAAATTCTGGAAGCTGTCGGCGTATCCGGCTCGCTGGCAGATACTCTGGTTCGTGAAAGCGAGGAAAAACAAGCTGAAACTTCCGTCAGCCCCGAACCGGAAACAGATATGCAAAAGCGCATTGCTGAAATTAAAATGGCTAAAATCCGGCAGGCACTTGCATCCGCCAATACAGATAACACTCCTGAAGAAATTACTTCTTCCGATATGCCTGCACCTGCTGTACAGCCTTCTGAAGAAATGATTTCCGTTTCTGAAAAACCAGTTATTCCGGAAGAAACCGAACCTTCGGCCGAACAGGCTTCACAGACCAGAAAAGTCCGCATCAAGGCTGTTGCGGTTTCTGCCGATACTGCCTCGATTCCTAAAAAACAAATCGAAGAAATCAGTACTGTTTCTGCTATTCCGGAGCGTCCTGCTCCTGAACCGCTTGCATTTCCGGAGGATATTCCCGAAGAAGACGAACTCTCTGCCGAAGAAGAAACATTGGAAAAGCCGGAAGCGAAAAAAGCAAAATCCGGTACATCCAAAAAGAAAAAGAAGAAAAACGCTCGTTCTGGTGCAAAAATGGGGATATTCATCGGCGCAGGCTGTGCCGGTGCAATAATCCTTGCTTATTTCGTTGGTGCAGTAAGCTATCAGGGAAAATTTCTTCCCCGTACTTACATCAACTCGCTTGCCGTTGCCGGCATGACGACCGAAGAAGCGCATAATGCACTGCTGGAAGAAAAAGAAGTCAAAGACCTGACACTGATTACTCCCAAAGGCGAAAATGTTGTATTTTCTGCAAAAGATTTCAAGGCAGAATATACTATCCCGACAGGCGCACTCAATGAAGCCGCTAATGAAGGGAATTTCAACTGGGTTTCCAAATTATTCAAAAGCTCGGAATATGCTTTCAAGTATGATTATAATTATTCCGAAGAAGACCTGAAAAATCTGATTCAGAGCTACAACTGGGGCAGTGAAGTTTCTCAGAATGCCAAAATTGTCCGTACAGATTCCGGCAAGTTTGAAATCCAGCCCGAAACTCTGGGTGATAAATTTGATACGAATACACTTCTGAATTATATTGTAGAACAGTTGAACGCCGGCAAAAATACTATCACGATGGAAGATTCTGGCTGTTATGAAAATTACCGTGCCAAAATAAAGGCTTCTGACCTTGAAGATGACCTTGAAGTCTATAACCGCTATGCAAACTGCAATATCACATTTGATTTTGAAGACAGAAAAAAACTGCTTGATAATGATACTATTATTAGCTGGCTTCTGAAAAAAGAGGACGGTTCTTTCGTTACAACTTCCGGACATGATATTCCTCTGAATCAGGATGCTATTGCCGAATTTGTAGCAGAAATGGCTGACGAAACAGATACCTTCGGCAAAGACCACGAATTTTATGCAACGCTTGACGGCTGGATTACTGTACCGTGGACTTATGCAAGCTGTTACGGCTGGCAGATTGACCAGAAAGCGACTGTCGAACAGATTATTGAGTTAATCAATGCCGGTGACCCTGTAGTTGTCGAACCCATCTATACTGCATGGGGTACAGGCTACACCAGAGCTACTGACGATATTGGCACGACTTATATCGAAGTAGATATTTCTGCTCAGCATTTCTGGTACTATCGTGATAATGAAGTCATTATGGATTATGACATTGTATCCGGTACGGAAACCAATGCAGAACGCCGTACTCCCCGTGGTATCTGTCAGATTGTCGGCCATGTAAAAGGAAAAACCCTCGGCACTTATGCCGTGCAGGGTTATGAACAGTGGGTTGATTTCTGGATGCCCTTCAATTATTACGGATGCGGATTCCATGACCTTTCCAGAGGTTCTTACGGTGGAAGTGTCTACATGTACAACGGTTCACACGGCTGTCTGAACATGCGCTGGTCAGAAGCACAGAATCTGTATAACAATATTGAAGACGGTCTGCCGGTTATCGTGCATGATTAAAATATAGCTATCTGAAATGATGCAGAGTGTTGTCCGGCACTCTGCATTTGTTATTTATTCACAAAAAAGATTCGCAAATTTTGTTTATAATTTTCCGTAATTTTTTAAGGCTCATAACGTACTAACTAGTAAAATAATTCCAAAGGAGGAATCGTTATGAGTCAAAATTCTAATCGCTCTGATGACTATTCAAATCTTTATACGAATCAAAATCAGGATTTCAGCTATCATCCTTATGATTCTGAAAATCAGGCAAACCTGTATCAGCAGAAACAAAATTATCAGTCATATTATCAATCTCCGACCCCTGTCATCCGTTACCAGAAGGAGCAAAAGCCGAAACAGCCGTTCAGCCCGATTCCGCTGTTGCTGGTTGCCGGTGTTATCTTTCTGTTCATGGGCGGGCTTATCGTACTTACCAAGACTTGGGGAATGCTTCCGGATGTCGGCAGAGCACTGGGACTTCTTTCAGCAAGTCTGCTTGCATTCGGTGCGAGCGTGCTTGCAGAACGTGTTTTCCGGCTTCAGAAAACAGGGCTTGCGTTTTATGTTCTGGGATGTATTTTTCTTCCGCTGGCACTTGGCGGTATCGGTGTTTTTCACCTGTTTGGCGAATGGTTCTCCTTTGACGGCAATGGTGCATCCCTGCTCTGGATGGTGATATTTCTGAGTATTTCCGGAACAACTTACCGAGGACAAAAAAAATATCAGAATCCCGTTCTTGTCTGGCTTGCGTTCACCGGAATTTATGGTGCATGGACATCACTGAGCGTATTTTTTTCCACACAGATTCTTGGTGTGTTTTCACCGGCTGTCAAGACGGGCATTTTCGGCGCACTGCTGACACTCTATACCGGTGTTATGGCATGGATATGTGAACGCTATCTCCGGACACATCAGGAAGCTGAACATATTACAAAAGTCATTCCGAGTCATTTATATATCATCAATCTGATTACCTCCTGTTTCCTGATTCCGATTTCTATGGATTCCAAACTTTCCGCTGGAATTCTTTCTTTCATCATGGCAGTAATATTCTGCAATTACAGATTTATTGAAAAACAAACTCATGCGGGCATATTTGGTTCTGTTTTCTGTCTGATGATGGGACTTTATCAAGTAAAAGCACTGTTTCCGGATTCAACTGAAACTTCTGTATTCTGTTTTGTATTCGGCGTGACTGCCGTTATTCTGATGAGTTTACAGCAGATTCCGAAACTCCGGACAGAATTCACTGCAACTTACAGCAAGGCCGGCATGATAATTTCTATTCCTGTGATTCTTTTTACAAGTGCGGTTAATCTTGGAAAAGACACCGGAATTACGATTCTGTTATATGCACTTCTGATGTTCGGCGTATTGTGCTTTATCAAGAGCAAGCCTGATGAAATCAGCAAAGATGCTCAGTTTCTTGCCATCTATGCAAGTCTGCTTTTTCCGATTGCAAAATATTCCGCCGGCAATAACAGCGACCTGCTTCTGCTGGCACTGGTTATTTCCGCCCTGTTCCTGATGCTACAGGCATTTCTGCGGAAAAAAATATGGATGCTTGTCACTGCAATTTTAACAAGCACTGCTGTTATGCTTCTGAATCTGGAACATCCTGAAATTACGCTCTTATGGCTAGTTGCATCCGGCATGTTAGGCGGTCTGATTTATGCCAACCAGAAATGGAATTTTGTTCTTGAAAAATGCTGTGCATGGGGATTTCTTGCTTTTCTGACTCCGGCTCTGCAAAGTTCTTTTGAACTGGTAATGTCAGTTGATACCGCATGGATTCTGACATTTGCAATTTCCGGACTTCTGTATCTGACAGAAACTTTCGTCTTCTGGAAAGACCTGCGTGTCAATGCGACAAAACCCTATCTGGAAGCAGAAGCTTTTGTGCTTTCAATTATTGCCTTTATCAGCTATCTGTCTGAAGAAACTTCTGCCGGATTTGGTTTTCTGCTGTGCGTTCTGCTTCTAATATTCGCTGGCGGATACCTCCGGAAACCTGTCAATGCGATTGCCATTCCACAACTGATTATGGCATTTTCTGTCGTTTCTCATCTTATCAGCAAAGAAGATTCTGTTATTATTCAGGTGACATTCTATCTGGTATTATTAATTGTCTATGCAGGTATGGGAAGATTTCTCCTTCCGCAGGGTTTTTCCAATCATGAAGACGGCAAAATGCAGATTGACTGGGCACTGCTTGCCGGAATTCTTCCGGTATTCGGCACGGCTGTCAAGATTAACTGGTATCCTTCGATTCTGATTTCTCTGTTCTTAGCGGTGTATTCTCTGGCTTACATCGGCAGAGTGCAGAACAGATTCATCCCGACTCTGATGGCATCTGCATTTAGCTGTCTGACTATCTTTTTCCATAACGTCAACGACCCGTTTGAAATTTTCACTGTACTGCACGAAACGCAGATGAAAACGCCTCAGGTATTATTATACGTTCTGCCGATTCATCTGTTCATTCTGTCACTGCTTTGGATTCTTCCGGAAAAACATAAATCTTCTGTTCATAACGCAAGATTTGTGATGTACTGTATTACAATGTTCTGGCTTCTGATTGTCAGCCTGAATTTCAAGAACGCTTCAGATGCTATTCTGCTGATGCTGTTCAGTTTTGGCATTTTGATGGGCAGTTTTACCGTCAAGAAACTCCGCTGGTTCACGCTCGGATTTGCGATTCTGTTTCTGACAACGCTCAGATTAACTTGGAAATTCTGGACTTCTCTGCACTGGGGCATCTACCTGTTCTTAGCTGGACTGCTCCTGATTGGCATCGCTTCTTATACAGAATATAAAAACCGCTATTATGCCGAACATCCGGATGAACCCAAAAAGAAAATGAATTTCTTCAAAACTTGGATATGGTAAACATATTATGAAAAATAAAAAAATTCTGTTCGGAATTTTATCAGCCTTGTTTTTTATCGGTGTAATGTACCTGACTGAACAGGTACTCCGCCCCGGCTATCTGATAAAAAGCCTGATTAAAGTTTCGGCAGTTGGTTCGATTCTGGCATCGTACACCCTGATTTTCCGGCAGAATCTGAAAGAAGCCATTTTCTTCCGGAAGATGAAACCAGCAAAGCATTTATATTTCTTCATGACTGCTGTATTTTTGGTGATTGTTATCGGTTTTCTTCTGCTGAAAAATCATCTGGATTTGCAGTCTATCCGGCAGAATCTCGTGTCGAAAGAACAGCTTACAAAACAGAATTGTCTGTTTGTGTTCGCCTATATCGCTGTGATAAATTCCTTTCTGGAAGAAGCACTTTTCAGAGGTCTGCTGTGTCATCTCTTTGAGGAAACACATCAGAAAGCCGGAATTCTGTTCAGTGCGCTTGCATTTTCGGCATATCATCTCGGCATTATTGATAACTGGCTGAATCCTGCAATTCCGATATTCTGCATGATTGGCTTGTTCGGAGCTGGTATCTTTCTGCAATGGGTATGCAATCACTACGACAGCCTGAAAGCAAGCTGGCTGGTTCACGGCTGTGCGAATCTGGCGATTAACGCTATCGGCTTCATTCTGATATACTTCTACTGAAAAAATCCCCTGTACTCACCAGAATACAGGGGATTTTTATGATTTATTATATGGAGGTAGTTTGTTTATCGAACGCTGAGAAGCTGTTTTTTCAGCAGAATCAGGTCATAGATATTGACAATGCTGTCATGATTCATATCTGCATTGAGCATTACCCGCTGTCCTGTAGGCTTGCCGAGCAGGAATTTCTGGAGTGTGATAATATCCAGAAGGGAAATTGTTCCATCCTGATTGACATCTCCTGTTTCAATGGGCAGGGGTTCGCTTTCTGTATCAGTCTCGGTTTCTGTAGGTACTTCTGCACCGTTTTTCGGAACAGCATATACACCGTAAACTTTCAAATCCTGTGCCATTGCACTCATGTAGAGATTATCTTCTTCTTCGAGTGTAACGTCTGTACCTTCAATTGCAGAAAGCAAATCTTCATAAGTGAAATATGCTAAGAACGGAGTATCTGTATCAGATGCGCTTACATAGTTCCATGTTTCCTTAGCTTCGTCCTGAAGTACGAGTGCCGGTTCGCCGGTTGTTTCATAAATCATGACAAAGTCATAATTTTCATTGGCATACTGTTTCCACTGACCCAGTGCAGAAGGCTTCCACGCTTCGAGGTCAAGACCCTTGGCTGAACGGAACAGTTCCACCCATGTTTCATCCTTCGGCACTTTATCCCATGAAAATTCCGGAGAAACATATTCTTCATAAGCCGGAAGTGTCGGAGTAATGCCGTAAACACCCATCATAGCTTCGATAACCGGTGCAGACTGTGTATACCATGTATTGGTTAATCTGTATACATAGCCATGCGCTTCGCCGTTATTGACGGAAACTACATTGTTATCCCACAGAACACACGGAATACCGGCATCTTTTGCCTTGGAAAGATAGGATTTCGCCCAGTTGACACGAGATTCTGTATTATCAAAATCAGAAGCACTGAACTCACCGATAATAATAGGTGTATTCTTTTCTGCGGAAATCTGCTTCATATTGTTAAAAAATGTTGTCAGAGAATATTCATAATCCTCTCCCCATCCGCTTTGGCCGGGAAATTCATGAACCGCCTTGTTATCTGTTGCCATTGTAAAATAATACGGCAGATAAGCATGTACAGAAAGTGCTACATTACCGGCATTATCCGGAATAGCAATATTTCTGATAGCAGTAGAATCAGAAGATGCGCAATAGCCCGGAAGCATCAGCAGTCTTTCCTGATTGGCGGAAGAACCCTGACTTCTGACAGTATTCACAAAAACAGCATTCAGATTATTGATATACTGTGTAGTATAGCCGTTATCGCCTGTACCGTTGCCCCATTCATTCACACTGGGATTTCCGGTCTGACGGGGTTCGTTCATGCCTTCAAAAATCAGATGCTGGTCATAATCTGCGAATTCTTCGGAAACCTGTGTCCATATATCGCCGAGTTTCTTAGCAGCAACAGCATAAGTTTCATCAGTAAATACTTTTTCATTAATGAAATCTTCATGATGTACATTCAGAATGACAAACATATCCTGATTATAGGCATAATCGACAGTCTGCTTGACGTAATTCATCCAACTTTCATTGACAACATACATCTGACTGGATTCATCATATTCAAGATGTTCATACCAAGTTGTCGGGATTCTGACAGTATTGAAACCGCCTGCCTTGACAGTATCGAACAGTTCCTGAGTCGGTTCGGGATTACCCCACTTTGTCACGAACTTACTCGGAGCAGTTGTACTTTTCAGTCCGGTAGTAGCGACATCAAGTGTATTTCCAAGATTCCAGCCGATGGTCATCTGAGAAGTGATAGCCTGTGCGTTCTGGCCTGTCAGAGAAGCGGCTTTTGTTTCGATTGCGGTTTCGGGCAGATAGCCTAATCCGGTGACTGTCAGTGCAGCGACAGCCGTGATGGCAGTAAATCTGCTTACTTTGTTTTGATTCTTCATAATAAATTGCCCCCAAATTTAAAATTTTACCTCTTTATGATTCAATCCACACTATAATTCTAACAATGTCAATAAAAAATTATAGTGATTCTGTTATTGACATAATAGCATATTTTTTATTTTTTGTCAAGAAAAACGCAAGGATTTTATATAATTTTTGCACAAAATTTATGTAAATTTTTTATAAACAAATACAATAACAAATTAATTCACAATTTATACAAAAGTCCGGCAGTGCGCCGGACTAGTTTTGTTATCTTCTTGTTTTTTTCCGGATTCCGATAATAATCACGAAAATTCCCAGTGCAAACATACCCAGACATAATCCGCCTTGCAAAAGTCTGGTCTGCGTAGTATTAATAGAGTACCCCGTGAGCGTAACGCCTTCTTCTTCCAAATCCACACTATCAAAATACTCACTAAGATAACCATTCATTTCTGTGTCATTAAATTCCAGATTGCCTGTAAGTGTTACCGGCACAAGCTGAACCTCATCATCATCGGAGTATACCGCATCTGTAAGGAGATTCATGGCTATAATAGTATCTTTCCTGCTGATTTCTGCGGAGATAATCATATCATTTTCAGTCAGCATGGCAAACTGCTGTGTTTTTCCGGTTGGAATAACTCCATAATATTCATTTGTTTCGGCATAATTTCCAAGCGATGTCCAGCAGGTATATGTCACATACTGATGTTCCGGAATCTGTTCGTTATTTTCAAAGACTTCATTTAAATCGACTGTATTTCCGGCGAAAATATAACCTGCATCATGTACTAACAATACAATTCCCATAATGCTCAGGAACAAGCCGAATATGATTGTAAAAATAGGTCGCATATTTTTTCACCTGTATCGTGTATTCTTTACAATATTTTTTCAAGAAATTTCTTAGCATCTGTTAGAGACGGGAATTTTTTCCAGCTCAGTGCAATTGTTTCCTGATTTTCTGGCTGAATATCCGGAATATGAATCGGATAAGTTTTCGCTCTGTAAGCACTACGGATGCCATTAATAGAATCCTCAAACGTAATGCAGGTTTCTGGTTCGAGATTCAAGGCATGACAGGCTTTCTGAAAAATTTCCGGATTCGGCTTGCCATTCTGCACCATATCACCAGTAATGACAGCATCAAAATACTGGAGTAATCCGGCTTTTTCTAGCTGTTTCCGGACAGTGACTTCTCTGGTAGAGCTTGCCAGAGCCAGCTTTACGCCTTTTTCTTTCAGAAATTGCAGAATTTCAGAAGCTCCCTCCTTGACGGGAAGATTCTGTGCGAGTGCTTCTTTTGTAAGTGTTCTGGCGGTATCCAAAAAATTCTGATAATCAAAATCTTTTCCGTAAGTTTTTTCAAAAAAATCGACAGTACTGTCATGATTCAGACCGAGGCAAGCCATTTTTGCTCTCTGGACATCTGCAAAGCCGACAAGTTCGGCCGCTTTGTCCCAAGTTTCGGAACAGACACGTTCCGTATCCAGCAACAGACCGTCCATATCGAACAGTGCTCCCCTGATTTCTGCCGGACTGCCAAACGGGAAAATTCTTGTTCCGGGGAAATGTTTTTCATAGAGTTCAAACAGTGTCCACTGAAACATATATGGAATTACCTGATGTGTCTGCAAAAGTGTTTCCCATTCGGGTTTAGTAACCCATTTTGCCTCGGCGACTTCTTCCGGCTGAAGTTTCAATTCCAGATGTTCAGAATCAATCTGCGCAATCCAGTAATCGTCCCAGATATTATAATTCCGGAATGAAAAAATAGGCTCTGTATCAGTAAAATCGAGATGCAGTCCAAGTTCTTCTTCCGCTTCACGCATGACAGCAGAACGGCTGTCATCACCGCTCTGGGCGATTCCTCCAAGAGAAATATCCCACATATCCGGCCAGCTTGCTTTATTTTTCACACGTTTCTGCACCAGAAAACGTCCCTGCTTGTCGAACAGCAGAAGATGAACAACAAGAATAAACTCATCTGCTTTTCTGGTTTTTCCTCTCTGAACAGTTCGGCCTGTCAGATTTCTGTGAATGTCATAAATATCCTGATATTCCGGCATAATCAAAACCTCATTTCATAATTTTTATTATTATAGAACTTTTCCGGCAAAAAGTCAAGCATTCGCAGTAATTCTATAAAAAATTCATAATTTTTTCAGAAAATCGCATTGATTTATGTTAAAATTCTGCTATAATAATAGTAATATTTTACTTCAAAAAGGAGGAATTTCACATGACAGACAACAATCTGACAGAACTTGTATTTATTCTTGACCGAAGCGGTTCTATGCATGGTCTGGAAAAAGATACCATCGGCGGTTTTAACGGCATGATTGAAAAACAGAAAACAGAAGACGGCAAAGCCTTTGTCACTACAATTCTGTTTGATGACAAAATCGAAACGCTTCATGACCGTGTAAATTTGCAGGAAATCAAGACACTTACAGACAAAGACTACACTGTCCGTGGGATGACTGCCCTTTTGGATGCAGTGGGCAGTACTATCAATCATATCAGCAATATTCATAAATATGCCCGTCCGGAAGATGTGCCGGCGCATACCATGTTTATCATCACAACAGACGGCATGGAAAACGCAAGTCGTGAATTCAGCTATGCCAAAATCAAATCTCTGATTGAAGAAAAGAAACAGCTTGGCTGGGAGTTTGTCTTTATCGGCGCAAACATTGATGCTGTCACTGAAGGGGCAAAGCTTGGCATTTCGGCAGAACGTTCTGTAGACTATCTGGCTGACAGTGCCGGAACGAATGTTTTATTTGATGCAATGTCTGCTTCTGTTTCCGAAATGCGAAGCGGAAAAAAACTTTCCAACGCATGGCGCAAATCCATTGATGCTGACAAGAAAAAACGTGGAAAATAAGAAAACGCCCCTGTTCAAACAGGGGCATTTTTATCTGTATAAAAACAGCACAGCAAAATTCTGCTGTGCTGTAATTTTGTTATCTTAATCAGTCAACCAGCTTGATGATTGCCATTTCAGCAGCATCACCACGACGTGGACCTGTCTTGATAATCTGTGTATAACCGCCCTTGCGGTCAGCATATTTCGGAGAAATCTCGTCAAACAGCTTCTTCGCAACAGCTTCCTTTGTTACATAAGAATACACCTGTCTTTTGCTGTGCAGGTCTGTATTCTTACCCAGTGTAATCATCTTTTCAGCTACGCTGCGAACTTCCTTTGCTCTTGTGACTGTGGTTTCTACCTGACCGTTTTCCAGCAGGAAAGTTACCATTGCTCTGAGCATAGCAGTTCTGTGTGCAGTCGTTCTGCCCAGTTTTCTTGTACCCGGCATTAGTATTCAACTCCTTTGCGAATATTAAATCATCTTGCGTTCTCTCAGTCTTCTTCGGAAGAAAGGTCAAATCCCAGAGACTGGAGCTTTTCCTTTACTTCATCAAAAGACTTCTTGCCGAGATTGCGCACTTTCATCATTTCTTCCTCGGACTTGTTAATCAAGTCGTCTACCGTATTGATGCCGGCACGTTTCAGGCAATTGAAAGAACGTACCGACAAGTCAAGTTCCTCAATGGTCATCTCAAGGATTTTTTCCTTGCCCTTGTCGTCTTTCTCTACGAGAACTTCGGGAATGCACGCTTCGTCTGACAAATCGACGAACAGTTTCAGATGCTCGTTGAGGAGATTGGCTGCCTGTGACAGAGCCTCTTTTGCAGAGATAGTACCGTCTGTCCATACCTCCATCGTGAGCTTGTCATAGTCGGTGACCTGTCCGAGACGTGTATTCTCCACGGTATAGTTCACCTTTAAAACAGGAGTATAAATGCTGTCTACGGCAATTACATCAAGCGGCATGTCCTGTGTCTGCTGTTTGTTTCTTTCAGCAGAAACATAGCCTCTGCCCTTGTCAATCGTAATTTCCATGTGAAGCTTTGCATCCTTGCCCAAAGTTGCAATATGCATCTCAGGGTGCAGAATTGTCACTTCAGAATCTGCTTCAATATCGCCGGCTGTGACTTCGCATTCGCCCTCAGCGTCAATCAGAAGTGTTTTCGGCCCTTCGCCGTAAAGCTTAGCAGTGAGGCCTTTCAGGCTCAGAATAATTTCTGTGACATCTTCTTTTACGCCCGGAATTGTGGAAAGCTCGTGATGCACTCCGTCAATCTTCACAAAATTGACAGCAACGCCGGGAATCGAGGAAAGAAGAACACGTCTGAGACTGTTGCCAAGGGTTGTTCCGTAGCCACGTTCCAGCGGTGACAGAACGAACTTGCCATATTTTCCGTCCGGTCTTAAATCTTCAGGAATAATTTCCGGCTTTTCAATTTTTTCAAGCATATAAACCCTCCTATTTTGTAATTACTTGTATCTGTGAATCGTGAAGCGTCCGCAAGCAATTACATATTACTTGGAGTACAGCTCGACAATCAGGTGTGTTTCTGCTTCGTAGTCAATATCAGACGGATTCGGCAGTCTGGTTACTTTTGCGGAGAATTTGTCATTGCTGACTTCCAGCCAAAGCGGAACAGTTCTGCCCTGTGTTTTTTCCAGAATACCTACAGTCTGTTCGCTGCCTTTGAACAGAACACTGCTTCTGCTCTTTTCGCCGAGAGCAATTTCGTCGCCGACAGATACACGATAAGAAGGAATATCTACTTTCTGGCCGTTTACAGTGAAATGACCGTGAGTTACCAATTCTCTTGCTTCACGTCTGGTAGAAGCCAGACCCATGCGGAAAGCAACATTATCCAGTCTGGATTCCAGAACGGTAATCAGATTATCACCGGCTTTGCCTTCCATTTTTTCAGCGAGTTCAAAATAATGACGGAACGGCTTTTCCATTACGCCGTAGATGAACTTCAGCTTCTGCTTTTCCTTGAGCTGAGTACCGTATTCAGAAATCTTCTTACGGCTGTTAGCGTTCGGATTACGGTTGGATTTCTTGTCAATGCCCATGACAGCGGGGCTGATACCTAAGTATCTGCATCTTTTCAGAATCGGGTCTTTATTTACTGCCATTATGCTAACCTCCTATCAGACACGTCTTCTCTTGGGCGGACGGCAGCCGTTGTGCGGAATCGGTGTGACGTCTTTAATCATGCGTACTTCCAGACCGACAGTCTGTAATGCACGGATAGCAGCTTCACGTCCGCTGCCGGGACCTTTGACATAAACTTCTACAGTTTTCAGGCCATGTTCCATTGCAGCTTTTGCGGCTGTTTCAGCGGCAGTCTGTGCTGCGAACGGAGTAGATTTTCTGGAGCCACGGAAGCCGAGACCGCCTGCGCTTGCCCATGAAATGGCATTGCCCTGTGTATCTGTGATTGTCACGATTGTGTTATTGAAAGTAGACTGAATGTGTACCGCACCGCTTTCGATATTCTTGCGTTCTCTGCGGCGGCGTACAGCAGTTACCTTTTTACCCTTCTGTTGTGCCAAAAGAATTCGCCCTCCTTACTTCTTCTTGTTTGCAATAGTCTTAACCGGACCTTTGCGTGTTCTGGCGTTTGTCTTTGTACGCTGACCTCTTACGGGGAGACCCTTTCTGTGGCGTACGCCTCTGTAGCAGCCGATTTCAATCAGTCTCTTGATATTAAGAGCTACTTCACGGCGCAGGTCGCCTTCAACAGTTACATTTGCGTCGATATAGTCACGCAGTTTTGCAACGTCTTTTTCTGTGAGGTCCTTGACTCTGGTATCCGGATTAATGCCGGTAGCAGCCAGAATCTTGTCAGCAGTCGGACGGCCGATGCCATAGATATAGGTCAGGCCGATTTCCACTCTTTTTTCCTTGGGCAGGTCAACACCTGAAATTCTTGCCATGTTATGAATACACCTCCTGTGCTGTCAGAATTAGCCCTGACGCTGTTTGTGCTTGGGATTTTCACAGATAACCATGACTTTTCCCTTGCGCTTGATGACCTTGCATTTTTCGCAAATCGGTTTTACCGAAGGTCTTACTTTCATGAAAATACCTCCTTGTTGTATCAAAACAAGTATAGAAACAAACGGGATTGACAGGCATTACATTACTTGGCACGCCAAGTAATACGGCCTTTTGTCAGGTCATAGGGAGACATTTCGATTTTCACCTTGTCTCCGGGAACGATGCGGATGTAATTCATTCGCAGTTTTCCTGACACATGTGCGAGAATGACATGCTTATTGGGAAGTTCCACACGGAAATTCGCATTAGGGAGAGCTTCGAGCACGACACCCTCAACTTCAATCAAATCTTCTTTAGACAAATTTATTTCCCTCCTTAAACAGGCGCAGTTTTTTGCGAAGGCTGCAATCCGTCATGCCGTTCGGATTCCAGATTGTCTGGGTAGGACGTACATGTTTAGGATTTTTGCGTTTGGGGTTTTGCAGTGTATGGTGTTTGCCGTCCGAAAGCCAGACAGAATTTTTTTCTGTTCTGATAATCATGCAGAAATCATTCTGTTCTTTTCCGGCGATGACACGGACGACCATGCCAACTTGTAGCTGCATTATAAATCCGGTTCAGTGAGAATCACGGGGCCGTCCTGCGTAATGGCAATGGCATGTTCAAAATGTGCAGAAAGGCTTCCGCTTTTTGTGCGGACTGTCCAGCCGTCCTTGCATACACGAATTGCATCTCCTTTGACATTAATCATCGGTTCGATGCAGATGCACATGCCGGCCTGTAGCTTAATCCCCATTCTGCCACCTTGTACATAATTGGGAACTTCGGGGGATTCATGCAAATCCCTTCCGATGCCGTGGCCGCAGTATTCACGGACAATGCCGTAACCTCTGGAGGCGCAGTATTTTTCGACTGCACCGGAAACTTCGCCCAGTCTTGCGCCGACCACTGCCGCTTTAATGCCTTCATAGAGGGAAGCGTTTGTGACATCCAGCAAATCCTGTGCTTCCTGTGAAATTTTGCCGACCGGGAATGTATAGCAGGTATCGCCATGGAAACCGTTGATGTAAGCACCTACGTCAATGCTGACAATATCGCCTGTTTTCAGTTTGCGAGAACCCGGAATTCCGTGAATGACTTCTTCATTCACCGAAACGCAGGCACTGCCTGGGAAACCGCCGTATCCTAAGAAAGACGGTACAGCCCCCTGACTGACGATATAATCATGCACAATTTTGTCTACATCCTTGGTAGTCATGCCCGGTTCGAGTGCGTGTCCTGCCACGTGGCAGGCAGTGCCGGCAATACGGCCGGCGATACGCATTTTTTCTAAATCTGTCTTAGATTTAATTGTAATACTCATTCGATTTCAGCCCCCACTGCTTTCAGTGTCAGCTTCTTCGTGTCAGCAACTTCTTCCTGTCCGATGACAGTTTCGAGTTTGCCTTGCTGTTCATAGTAAGCCTTAATCGGCTCAGTCTGTTCATGATAAGTTTCCAGACGGGAAATCACAGTAGCAGGTTCATCATCCTTGCGGATAACGGTTTTAGCCCCGCACTTGTCGCACACGCCCTCAACCTTGGAAGGCTTGTACTGAATGTGATAGGAAGCACCGCAGCCTTCGCAGACACGTCTGCCGGAAACACGTTCTTTAATTGTTTCATCAGGAACGAAGATTTCCACAACTTTGTCAATGCGCACACCCATTTTGTCAAGTGCTTCTGCCTGCGGAACAGTTCTCGGAAAACCATCAAGAATAAAGCCGTTTTTGGCATCATCCTGAGCAATACGGTCTTTCAGGATACCGATTACAATATCATCGGAAACCAGACCGCCGGCTTCCATGACAGCTTTTGCCTTAAGGCCATATTCTGTGCCGTTCTTGACCGCTTCTCTCAGCATATTGCCGGTAGAAATCTGCGGAATATTGAGTGCATCAGAAATTGCCTCTGCCTGTGTACCCTTGCCTGCGCCGGGCGCACCGAGTAAAATCAGATTCATATACATGCCTCCTTTATCCTAAGAAGCCCTTATGATGACGCATCATCAACTGGGATTCCAGAGTTCTTGCAGTTTCCAGAGCAACACTGACTACAATCAGAATAGAAGTACCGCCCATGGAAAGGGAACGAAGACTGCTGTCGAACCAGCCCATTGCAATCGGCAGAATAGCGATAATGCCTAAGAACACTGCACCCACGAGGGTGATTTTGGAAAGCACTCTCTGGATATAGTCCGAAGTAGGCTTGCCGGGACGGATGCCCGGAATACCGCCGTTGCTCTGACGCAGGTTATTTGCAATCGTAACCGGGTCATACTGCATTGCAACATAAAAATAGTTAAATGCAATAATCAGCACCAGATAGAGCACTGCATAGCCCCAGCTCGTTGTTTTAAAAAATTCAATAAAATGATAATAGAATTTCTGTCCGCCGGTAGCGGTTTCCAGTTCAGCAGCCTCAACAGGCTTTACGAACAGGCTGATAGTACTCGGCAGGGACATGAAGGACATAGCGAAGATAATGGGCATTACGCCACTCATGCAGACTTTCACCGGAATATGTGTATTCTGGCCGCCGTACTGTTTTCTTCCGACCACACGCTTGGCATACTGAATCGGAATCCGGCGTTCTGCTTCGTTCATGAATACGATAAACACAATCATCACTACGAACAGCAGGAGGATTGCAATATCCACGAAGAAATACTTTGCTTTGTCCATCTGGAACAGTGCCCAGAGAGTTCCCAAATCGGTAGGAAATCTTGCAACGATACCAGCAAACAGCAGGATAGAAATGCCGTTGCCGATACCCTTGTCATTAATGCGGTTACCCATCCATACAACAAAGCTTGCGCCGGCTGTAAAACATGCAATGATAACAATTGCTGCAAACCAGCCGTATGCACCGGAAGTGTACTGCACTGCGCCTGCGCTGTTGCGCAAGGTCAGATAATATGCGACAGACATGAAAACTGCCAGCAGAAGTGCAACGTATGCCGTAATCTTATTCAGCACCTTACGGCCTTCCTCTCCTTCCTCCTGCAACCGTTCCAGAGGAGGCAGTGCATAAGTCAGGAGCTGTATAATAATGGATGAGTTAATATACGGTGTAATCGACAGTGAAAATACAGTTGCTTTTGAGAGCTGACCACCGGTCAGAATATTCAGATACTCCAGAAAATTGCCGTCCGTGGCATTTGTGCTCATCCATTCCTGTACTGCTGACAGTGACAGGAACGGAACTGTAATTGCACCGCCGATGCGGAATATAATAATCATGATGAGTGTATAGATAAACTTTTTACGAATCTCCGGTACACTCCAGGCATTTTTCAGTGTCTGAAACAAGTCAGATCACCTCGGCTTTCCCGCCTGCCTTTTCAATCTTCTCAGACGCAGATTTTGTGAATTTCGCTGCCTTTACAGTCAGCTTCACATTCAGTTCTCCATCGCCCAGAATTTTTACGCCGTCACAAGCCTTCTTGATAAGACCGCTTGCTGTCAGCAGTTCTGTGTCAACAACAGTACCTTCGGTGAACTTGTTCAGGTCGCTGACATTGACAGTTGCATAAGTTTTTGCAAAAATATTATTGAATCCTCTTTTCGGAATTCTTCTTGCAAGCGGCATCTGACCGCCTTCAAATCCGATTCTGACACCGCCGCCGGAACGGGCATTCTGACCCTTGTGTCCCTTGCCTGCGGTCTTGCCGTTGCCGGAACCATGGCCACGGCCCACGCGCTTAACAGGCTTGTTAGAATCCGGAGCCGGTACGAGTTCATGAATTTGCATAGTGCTTGCTCCTTCCCGCTTACGCTTCTTCTACTTTAATCAGATGTACAATCTTGTGGATTTTGCCTGCTGTGCAGGAGTTGTCCGGCTGAGTTGTCACATCACCGATTTTTTTCAGGCCAAGTGCTTTTGCAGTAGCAATCTGGTCTTTCTTGCAGCCGATGAGGCTCTTTACGAGTGTGATTTTCTTCATAAATATGCCCCTCCTTAGCCTAAGATTTCTTTGATTGTCTTGCCACGCTTTGCAGCCACTTCTTCTGCTGTGGTGCAGCCTGTCAAACCTGCGATGGTTGCTCTTACAACATTGCAGGGATTATTGGAACGCAGGGACTTAGTTCTGATGTCCTTGATGCCTGCCACTTCAATGACAGCACGGACAGGACCACCTGCGATAACGCCGGTACCGGGAGCAGCCGGACGCATCAGGACTTCGCCTGCGCCGAACTTGCCGACAATTTCGTGCGGAATGGTAGTGCCTTTCAGCGGAACTTTTACCATATTCTTCTTTGCATCCTCAATACCTTTGCGGATAGCATCCGGAACTTCGCTGGATTTACCCATACCGAATCCGACTGTGCCGTTGCCGTCACCGACAACTACAAGAGCAGAAAACTTCATGATACGTCCGCCCTTTACGGTTTTGGATACTCTGTTGATATGCACGACTTTTTCGAGATATTCTGTATCCTTTGCCTCAAAATTAGCCAATCGTGTTCCCTCCTCTTATTAGAAATTCAGACCGTTTTCACGGGCAGCTTCTGCGAGAGCCTGTACTCTGCCGTGATACAGATAACCGCCTCTGTCGAATACAACGTCCTTGATGCCCTTGTCAGCAGCAGCCTTAGCTACCAGTTCGCCGACTTTCTTAGCACCTTCGATATTACCGCCGTTTTCGCCGAAATCCTTTGTCAGGCTGGATGCGCTTGCGAGTGTTACGCCGTTGACATCATCAATTACCTGAGCATAAATATGCTTTGCACTGCGGAATACGCACAGACGTGGAACTTCAGGAGTTCCGGAAATCTTGCTGCGGACACGAGCGTGTCTCTTAAGACGAGCTTTTTTGCTGTCAAACTTTTTAATCATAGCCGTTTACTCCTTTCTGTTTACTTCTTGCCCTTACCGGCCTTGCCTTCCTTGCGGATAATGCGTTCGCCGAGGTAGTGGATGCCCTTGCCCTTATACGGTTCAGGCAGTCTCTTTTCACGGACTTCGGCAGCGAACTGGCCGACTTTCTGCTTGTCAATACCCTTGATGATAATCTGGTTCGGCTGCGGAACTTCAATAGAAATTTCGTCAGTTTCCGGAACGATTACCTGATGGGAGAAGCCGAGGTTCATGACCAGATTCTTACCCTGCTTTGCAGCACGGTAGCCGACACCGTCAATTTCCAGAGTTTTGCTGTAGCCGTTGACAACGCCTTCTACCATATTATGAATCAGGGTTCTTGTCAGGCCATGCAGGCTTCTGTGCTTCTTATCGTCAGACGGTCTTGTGACATTAATCACGCCGTCTTTCACTTCAATACCCAGTTCTTTGCTGAACTGCTGGCTTAATTCGCCCTTCGGGCCTTTTACTGTTACCAGATTGTCTGCAACTTTGACATCTACACCGGCAGGAACAGTAATCGGCATTCTGCCAATTCTTGACATAATAACTTCCTCCTTACCAGATGTATGCGAGAACTTCACCGCCGACATTCAGTGCTCTAGCCTTCTTGTCGGTCATGATGCCCTTGGATGTGGATACGATTGCGATGCCTAAGCCCTTGCGAACCTTGGGCATATCTTCACAGCTTGAATAAATACGCAAGCCCGGCTTGGAAACCCTGCGCAGACCGGAAATTACCGGAGTTCTGTCCTCTGTATATTTCAGAGTCACTCTGATAATGCCCTGTTTGCCGTCGTCCACAATCTGAAAGCCCTTGATATAACCCTCGTCTGCGAGAATCTGTGTGATAGCCTTCTTCACGTTGGACGCAGGAATGTCAACCGTGGCGTGCTTTGCAGTGCTTGCATTACGGATTCTTGTAAGCAAATCTGCGATTGTATCTGAAATTTGCATGCCTATGAGACCTCCTTCTTAATATTACCAGCTTGCCTTCTTAACACCCGGAATCTGACCGTCATTTGCCAGTTCTCTGAAGCAGATACGGCAGATACCGTATTTTCTCAGATATGCATGAGGTCTGCCGCAGATTTTGCATCTGGTGTAAGCTCTGGTAGAGTACTTCGGTGTTCTCTGCTGCTTGTTAATCATTGCTTTTTTAGCCATTTGATTTCCCTCCCTCAGTCAGCGAACGGTGCGCCTAAGAGCTTAAGCAGCTCTTTTGCTTCTTCGTCGGTCTGTGCGGTTGTGATGAAATTGATGTCCATGCCACGCACTTTATCAATTTTATCATATTCGATTTCAGGGAAAATGAGCTGTTCCTTGATACCGGTAGAGTAGTTGCCTCTGCCGTCAAAGGAATTGCCGTTGATGCCACGGAAGTCACGTACACGGGGGAAAGCAACGTTGAACAGTTTATCAACGAAATCATACATTCTTTCACCACGGAGTGTTACCTTGACACCGATAGCCATACCTTCACGCAGCTTGAAGTTTGCAACAGATTTCTTGGCACGGCATACGACCGGCTTCTGACCTGTAATTGCTGCGAGGTCATTCATGATAGCATCAATGACTTTAGAATTTTCTTTTGCCTCGCCTGCGCCGACATTGATAACAACCTTATCCAGCTTCGGAATCTGCATTGTACTCTTATAGCCGAATTTCTGCATCAGAGCGGGCGCAATGGTATTGGCATACTGTTCTTTTAATCTTGCCATTTGCGTTTCTCCTTTACTCGAAAGACTTGCCGCACTTCTTGCACTGGCGGAGCTTTTTGCCGTCTTCCACAACATGACCTACTCTGGTAGGCTTGCCGCATTTGGGGCAAACGAGCTGTACTTTAGAAGCATAAATAGGAGCTTCTGCTCTTACGATATTGCCGGACTGACCCATAGCCTGAGGCTTAAGGTGTTTAGTTACCATGTTTACATTTTCCACAATAACTTTGCCTTCCTTGGGGCTGACTTCAACGACTTTGGAAGTCAGACGGCCTGCGCCCTTGTCATCCGGATTCTTGTATTTATAATCATCTGCACCGGTGCGCAGAATGACGGTATCGCCTTTTCTTACATGAAGCTTTGCACTCATCTTCTGCACCTCCTTACAGAACTTCCGGAGCGAGAGACAGAATCTTCATGTAATCTTTTTCACGAAGTTCTCTTGCCACCGGCCCAAAGATACGAGTACCTCTGGGGTTTTTGTCTTCTCTGATGATAACAGCAGCATTTTCGTCAAAACGAATATAAGTGCCGTCTTCTCTTCTCAGACCCTTAGCGGAGCGAACGATAACAGCCTTGACCACATCGCCCTTTTTAACCACACCGCCGGGTGTTGCTTTCTTAACGGATGCTACGACAACATCACCGATATTGGCATATCTTCTGCGTGTACCGCCTAATACTCTGATACACATCAGCTCTTTTGCGCCGGTGTTGTCTGCAACCTTCAGATAAGTCTGCATCTGAATCATGGGATGCTTCCTCCTCTCAGTATTGCTTGATTACTTAGCCTTTTCGATGATGTTGACAACACGCCATCTTTTGTCTTTAGAAAGCGGACGTGTTTCCATAACAGACACACGGTCACCGATTCTGCATTCATTGTTTTCATCATGAGCCTTCAGTCTTACAGTTCTCTTGATGATTTTCTTGTACAGCGGATGCTTTACGTTGTCGATGATAGCAACAACGACAGTTTTATCCATCTTGTCGCTGACAACCAGACCGGTTCTTGTCTTTCTCAGATTTCTTTCTGCCACAGCGTTATCCTCCTATCTTACTTTGCGCTCTGTGCGAGCTCTGCTTCACGCAGACAGGTTTTCACACGTGCAATGTCCTTTTTGACAGCCTTGACTTTCGCTGTATTTTCCAACTGATTAACAGCAAGCTGGAAGCGGAGCGCAAAAAGCTCTTCTTTGAGGCTGACAAGCTTCTGGTTCATTTCTTCGACAGTCATCTCTTTGATTTCTGTTGCTTTCATGCGTAACTCCCCTCCTTATTCTGCGTCAGCGGTTTGGGTTTCTTTTACAACGAACTTGCACTTGATAGGCAGCTTATGCATTGCAAGACGCATAGCTTCTCTTGCAGTTTCTTCCGGAACACCCTTGATTTCAAACAGTACTCTGCCGGGTTTTACAACAGCAACCCAGTATTCCGGAGAACCTTTACCGGAACCCATTCGGGTTTCAGCAGGTTTTTCAGTGATAGGCTTGTCAGGGAAAATCTTAATCCAGACCTGACCGCCTCTCTTGATATATCTTGTCATAGCGATACGGGCGGACTCAATCTGGTTGGAAGTAATCCAAGCCGGTTCGAGTGCCTGAAGACCGAAATCACCATAAGTTACAGTATTGCCTCTGTAGGCTTTACCAGTCAGACGGCCTCTGTGAACACGTCTGTATTTTACTCTCTTGGGAAGCAGCATTACTTGTTACCTCCTTCTCTTTTTGCGCTGCGTGCGTTATTGTAAGCACGTCTGTTTTCGCCACGGAAACCGTTGTTGCGGTTGTCACGCTGTTTCTTGTCGCCGTTTTTGAAATCTCTG
>JAFRMZ010000260.1 GCA_017430465.1 Oscillospiraceae bacterium | reverse complement strand
GGTTTACAAAACTTATTTCTGAATCGCTTTACATTTTTTGAAAAATATGCTATACTGAAATTATTACTATCAATACAGGAGTTTTTAATTATGGGAATTTATCAGTTAATCAAAACAGAAAATAAAGCCAGACGAGGTACTGTCACAACCGTGCACGGCACGTTTCAGACTCCATGCTTTATGAATGTCGGTACATCGGCGGCGATTAAAGGAGGTGTATCCTCTCCGGAACTCGCCGATTTAAAATGTCAGGTCGAATTGTGCAATACATATCATCTGCATTTAAGACCCGGTGATAAGATTATTCATCAGATGGGCGGTCTGCACAAGTTTATGAACTGGAAACGCCCGATTCTTACCGACAGCGGTGGATTTCAGGTCTTTTCCCTTGCCAAACTGCGTAAGATTAAAGAAGAAGGGGTTTATTTTCAGTCGCATCTGGATGGTTCAAGACTGTTCATTTCGCCGGAAGTCAGTATGCAGATTCAGTCTCATTTAGCCTCAACCATTGCAATGGCTTTTGATGAATGTGTCGAAAATCCTGCGCCTTATGAGTATTCGGCCAAATCCTGCGAACGTACAACAAGATGGCTCATCCGGTGCAAAAATGAAATGCAGAGATTAAACAGCCTGCCGGAAACTATCAATCAAAATCAGTTGCTGTTCGGGATTAATCAGGGCTGTACGTTCGAGAAGCTCAGAATCGAACACATGCAGGAAATCGCAGAACTTGACCTTGACGGCTATGCTGTCGGCGGTCTGGCAGTCGGCGAACCGACAGAGGATATGTACAGAATTTTAGATGCTGTTGTGCCTTATATGCCTGCGGATAAGCCGAGATATTTAATGGGAGTCGGCACACCCTCGAATATTATCGAAGCTGTTGCAAGAGGGATTGACATGTTCGACTGCGTCATGCCGACCCGAAACGCCCGCCACGGCACTATCTTTACATGGGCGGGAATGCGCCACATGAAAAATCTGACCTATCAGACCGATTCCAGACCTATGGACGAAGAATGCGACTGTCCGGCCTGCCGGAATTTTTCAAGAGCTTATGTGCGTCACCTGTTCAAGGCAAACGAAATGCTCGCCGGCCGGCTGACTGTAATTCATAACCTGTATTTCTATAATACTTTGACGGAAAAAATCCGCACGGCTCTGGATAACGGCACTTTCGAGGCGTTCCGTGCCGAATATTCCAAAAAACTCGCAAAAAAAGCCCCTGATGATTAATTACTATCAGAGAGGAAATCTTGCTTATGAATCTTGCTGAAATTCTGCTGACAGCAGTCGGCCTGTCAATGGATGCCTTCGCAGTAGCAGTTACGGACGGACTTTGCTGTTCTAATCTGAAAAAACAGCAGACAATTCAAATCGGACTCTGCTTTGGCATGTTTCAGGGAGTAATGCCCTTGACAGGCTTCTTTCTGGGAAAAGCCTTTGAAAGCTGTATCACGGCGGTTGACCATTATGTCGCCCTGATTTTATTAGGCTATATCGGGATAAAAATGATTCTCGATGCCGTGCAGGAATCCGGACAGGATACCCCCGAAATTTACGAACTGACTCCGAAACTGCTGATTCTGCAAGGCATTGCTACCAGTATTGATGCACTGGCGGTCGGCGTGAGTTTCGCAGTGCTGGCAAATGTCAATATTTTCTGCGCCGTGGCCGAAATTGCAGTGATTACCTGCCTGTTATCCCTGACAGGTGTCCGGTTCGGCAGAAAATTCGGCAGAAAACTCGGAAATCGGGCACTCCTGACAGGCGGTGTGATTCTGGTCTGTCTGGGAATTAAAATTTTTATCGAACATGTATTTTTTCATTAACGAAAGGTGATTTTTATCATGAGTCTTGAAATGCGTATGGCAAATCTGAACGACCTGAACCGTCTCGCCGAAATCGAAACTGTTTGCTTTCCGCCGGAAGAATCCGCAAATGCTGAAAAAATCAAAGGCAGAATGCAGAAATTCCCGAAAGGCTTTCTGGTTCTGACCCGTGATGACAGAATTCTGGGATTTATTAACAGTATCCGTTCAGAATCGGCTGTTCTGACAGATGATATGTTTGAAGATGCCGGTGTACATGACGAAAACGGCGGTTATCTGATGGTTCTGAGCCTTGCAGTTTCACCGGAATTTCGTGGAAACGGCTACGGAAAACTTCTGCTCCGCCATCTGACGGAATACGCACGGAATGCACGCCTGAAGGGCGTCACACTTACCTGCAAGCCCGAACTTGTGAAATTTTACGAAAAAGCCGGATTCCGAAATCAGGGGAAATCTGATTCGGTTCACGGTGGTTTCGAATGGTATGAAATGCGTATGACTTTCTGAAATGTTTACTCAAAAAATCAAGAAATCTGATAAAATTTGTGCTATGATATATTTATAGTAAGCTTACTGGAAATCTAAGAAAGGAGGAAGCTCCATGAATCAGAATTCCAACAGATTTATGATTTTTTTGGATGCGCTGGATTTTATGGAAACCCATCTTCTTGATGAGTTTACGCAGGAGGAAATTGCAGAAGCCTGTTACTGCTCTCTGTCAAGTCTCCAGAAAATTTGGAAATCCTGTACGCATATGAGCGTGAAAGAGTATATCTCCAAAAGACGGCTCACCCTCGCCGGACGGGATATGCGCAGACAGAATCTTTCAGTGCTCGATACTGCCATGAAATACGGCTACAACTCCCATGAGGTCTTTACCAGAGCATTCACAAGAGTCTGGGGCGTTTCTCCCTCAAAATTCCGGAAAGAGTGGAAGGGCGACTGCAATCTGTACCCGAAACTCAATCCCGCTTATCTGGAAGGAGCGTTTGCTATGAATATCAGAAATGAAAATATCAAGAAATTTGATGTCAGCGAATTTTATGACTATCTCAGAAGTCAGGCCGGAACATATGTGCTCTGTTTCGATGTCGTCAACCTCATGCCGATTAACGAAAACCTCGGCAGAGAAGCCGGCGATAAAGTCATTCTCGAATCGTTCCGCAGAATCAACGAATCCGCCAGAGAAAATATGCTCTGCCTGCGCATGGGCGGCGATGAATTCGTTATGATTACCGAATCTGCCGATAAAGAACAGGTGACAGCCATCGCACAGGATGTGCTTTCCCATAACGGCGAAACGACTTCCTATCCGGATGGTGAAGTACCCGTTTCTCTCCGGTGCGGTGTGATTGTGATTCAGAATCATCTGAAATATTCCGTTCTCTGCGAGG
>JAFRMZ010000259.1 GCA_017430465.1 Oscillospiraceae bacterium | reverse complement strand
CTTATCATCAGCAAGGATAAGCTTCTGACAGAAAAAGATGCACAGAAGATTATGGATTTGGGTATTGAAAGAATCAAAATCCGTTCTGTACTCAAGTGCAAGTCCAAGAAGGGTGTCTGCGCAAAGTGCTATGGTGCAAACCTTGCCAACAACAATCTGGTATCTGTCGGCGAAGCAGTCGGAACAATTGCAGCCCAGTCCATCGGCGAACCCGGCACACAGCTGACAATGCGTACATTCCATACAGGCGGTATCGCATCCGGTGGTGAGGGTGACATCACACAGGGTCTTCCCCGTGTTGAAGAACTGTTTGAAGCCAGAAAACCGAAAAATGCTGCTATCATCGCAAGCATTGACGGTATTGTCCATCTGGAAGAAATCAAGACAACCAGAACACTTACTATTCACAATCCGGATACCGGAGAAGAAATTACAGAAGTGATTCCCTATAACTACAAGTACAAAGTCCATGAAGGCTCTGTTGTCAAGAAGGGTGACCGCCTGACAGAAGGCAACGTTTCCCCCAGCAGAATCCTTGAAGTACTGGATACTTCTGCCGTACAGGACTATATCATCATCGAAGTGCAGAAAGTATATCGTTTGCAGGGTGTTGATATTAACGACAAGCATATTGAAGTTATCGTTCGTCAGATGCTCCGCAAAGTCCGCATTGAAGAAACCGGAAGCGGAAATGATATTCCTAATACAGAATATCTCCTTCCCGGCACGCTTGTAGAGCGCAAGCATGTAGATGCTATCAACGAAAAGATTCAGGAATTAATAGATGCTGGTCAGACAGATTTGGAATTTGTTACAACATCACCTGTATTGCAGGGTATTACAAAGGCAGCTTCCAGCTCTGACAGTTTCCTGTCCGCAGCCTCTTTCCAGGAAACCACAAAGGCTTTGACCGATGCAGCTATCCGTGGAAAGATTGACTATCTGGAAGGCCTGAAGGAAAATGTTATCATCGGCAAGCTGATTCCTGCCGGTACTGGCATGGATATTTATAACAATGTCCAGCTTGTCCGCACAAGCAAGAATTCTGCTGAATCTTCCGCAGAACACGGCACTCCGATGTCTTCTATGATTTAATTTTTCTAAACAGAACAAAAGCGGCATGTTCCGGAAACATGCCGCTTTTTCTTGACAGAATCGGAAATATGTGTTATAATAAATTTAGTATTTCTATCAGAAAAGAGGGTAAACGCCTATGAAGAATGAAATTGAAGAATCTATCGTAAAGAAATTCAATAAATCTGTCTGGCTGAAATTTCTGAAAGGCATCAAAGAATATGACATGATTCAGGAAGGCGACAAAATCGCCGTCTGTATCTCCGGCGGAAAGGATTCCATGCTGATGGCTCTTTGCATGAAGCGTCTGCAAAAATACAGTAAATATCCGTTTGAAGTTGTCTATATTGTCATGAATCCGGGGTATAATCAGGAAAATCAGGAACAGATTGTCAGAAACGCCGAACTGCTGGATATTCCGATTCAGACATTTGATGCACGTATTTTTGATTATGTTGTCAATATTGACCGGAATCCGTGTTATCTGTGCGCCAGAATGCGCCGTGGAAATCTGTATAAAACGGCACAGGATTTGGGATGCAATAAAATTGCACTGGGACATCATTTTGATGATGTCATCGAAACAATTCTTATGGGAATGCTGTACGGTTCGCAGATTCAAACTATGATGCCGAAAATTCACAGTGAAAATTTCAAGGGAATGCAGCTTATCCGTCCGATGTATCTCGTTCGGGAACAGGATATTATTGCATGGAAAGACTATCATCATCTGAAATTTCTGCAATGTGCCTGCCGTTTTACAGAAGAATATGAAAAAGATGAAAACGGAAGCGGAACTTCCAAACGTCAGGAAGTCAAGGAACTTCTGGCACAGCTCCGGAAAATCAGTCCTGCGATTGATAAAAATATTTTCCGCAGTGTGGAAAATGTCAACCTGAAAACACTGATTTCCTATCATATCGGAAATGAATATCATCATTTTCTGGATGATTTCGACCAGAATATCACAAATCACGGGACGAAATCCGGAGAAGGCAGAGAGGAGAAACAAACATGCTGAATCAATTTTCAAGAACAGAGCTTTTATTCGGCAGTGAAGCGATGAAAGTGCTAAAGCAAAAGCGTGTTGCGGTATTCGGCATCGGCGGTGTCGGCGGATATGCAGTCGAAGCCCTTGCCCGAAGCGGTATCGGCACGCTTGACCTGATTGATGATGATAAAGTCTGCCTTACGAATTTAAACAGACAAATCATCGCCCTGCGGAGCACTGTCGGAAAGTATAAGACCGATGTCGCTGAACAGAGAATTCATGATATTTGTCCGGAGATACAGGTATATAATCACAAATGTTTCTACATGCCGGAGACATCCGGACAGTTTGATTTTAAAAATTATGATTATGTCATAGATGCTATTGATACTGTTACCGGAAAGCTGGAAATCATCATGAAAGCCAAAGAAGCCGGTATTCCGGTGATTTCCTGCATGGGTGCAGGCAACAAGCTCGACCCGACAGCGTTTCGGGTTGCAGATATTTATGATACCAGAGTCTGCCCTCTTGCACGGACAATGCGTCATGAATGCAAAAAAAGAGGCATCCAGAAACTGAAAGTTGTCTATTCTGAAGAACAGCCACGAAAGCCTATTGAAGATGCTGAAACTTCCTGCCGGACAAACTGTATCTGTCCGCCCGGCACGGTGCGGAAGTGCACTGTCCGCCGTGATATTCCGGGCTCAGTTGCTTTTGTTCCGTCTGTTGCCGGACTGATTATCGCCGGCGAAGTCATCAAGGACTTGCTGAAATAAAATATCCCCCTGCCGGAATTTCAGTCCGGCAGGGGATGTTGTTACACTTTAACGATTTTATTCAGATGCTTTTCTTCAAAATCCTGTACAGGCATGGGCTTTGCGAAATGATAGCCCTGAAAAATATCACAGCCGTACTCTTTCAGAAAATCGACCTGTTCCTGCGTTTCCACGCCTTCGGTGATAACTTCCATAGAAAGTGATTTTGCCAGCGAAATAATCATCTTGAGAATAATCTTGCTTCTTTCCTGATGTTCTGTCTTGCGCAGGAAACCCATGTCAATTTTAAGCACATCGGCACTGAGGTCTTTCAGTGTATTCAGTGAAGAATAGCCACTGCCGAAGTCATCAATTTCAATCATGAAGCCATATTCACGCAGTTTGCTGATTAAGGGAAGCTGTTCGCCGGGATTGTTCATCACAGCGGTTTCGGTGATTTCCAGATGCAGATTTTTAGGCGGAATCTGATATTTTTCGACCAGAGAAGTGACGGTTTTGTAAACATCCATCAGATAGAAATCTTTCTGGGAAATATTCACTGAAAGATACTGCGTTGTCAGCCCACGTCTCTGCCATTCCTGAAGTTTCTGACAAGCAAGCTCCCACATGTAAGCATCCAGCTTGCCGATGAGCCCTGTCCGTTCAAAAACCGGAATGAACTTATACGGAGGAATCAGGCCGTTTTGTGGATGAATCCAGCGCACCAGCACTTCTCCGCCCTCACATCTTCCGTTTTCGGAAAATACCTGAGGCTGTACATAAGCCTGAAACTGCTTGGAACGGACAGCAAGTTCAAATTCACTGATAAGTCTCTGTTCATTAAGGAAGTCTTCTCTGAGGGTTTCCTTATAGTAGACGACTATGCTTTCATAACTGCTCTTGATAGTTTTGATAGCAAGATTGGCTCTGTCGCACATAACAGAAACTCTCAGATTTCTGTCTTCTATCATATACACACCGACATGAATCTGAATTTTGAACATATAATTTTCCGACATTTTAGCCATTTTGGAAGTTTCTGTCAGGAAATTTTTTTCAGAAAATTCTTCTTTCGGCAGGCAGAGTGCGAATCTGTCACCGGTGAGACGGCCGTAAATCCAGCCATTTCTTGACATAAACCGGATAGAACTTGCAATCCGCATCAGCAACTTGTCACCGCTTTCGACCCCGAACACATCATTGACGATTTTAAAATTCTTGACATCGGTGCAGACAATGCAGTATTCTGTTTCAGGATTTTCCTGAATCATTGTCCGGACTTTTTCATAGAAAGTTTCTTTGTTATAGATTCCGGTAAGTGAATCATGGGTTGCACGATATTTTTCGGCTTCGAGGCGTTTGGTTTCCTCAGTGCAGTCATGAATGATAAAGAAACTGCCGATACATTTATTATCCATGTCGAACATTTTCTTATATCCGATTTCATAATATCTCATTTCTCCGGCGATTTTCTGGGAAGCTTTCCATTTTTTCTCAGTTTCATAAAATGAGAACTGTTCTTCATACCATTTTACGACCTGCGTTTCGATTTCTTCTTCACAGTAAGTTTTGGCGGCTTCATTGGCATGAATGCAGTTATTGTCCGCATCAAGGCAGATAATACCGTTCTGCATATTGGATACTGTTGCATTCAGGAGCTTATCCGTCAGGCCACTTGGGACATAGAACATGGAAAAATAGACAATTGCAAAAGCAATAATTGCAATCCACATCAAAGAATAGTCAATTTTCAGACCCAGATGCAGATAGGTTGTATGTACAATTGCCACAATACAGCACAGAATCAGAATCACCGCATATTTGGATTTATAGATTCTGGGAGCTTTGATAATTTTTTTCGTCAAATCCAGCATCAGCAGGAAACCGAATCCATAGACAAGCCATACATGATACAAATATGGCAGATGTTTCTGTCCGATATAAAAAAACGGGTTTTCGTTTTTGTCTAAAAACTCCTCGCATTCAAATACAAAATGCCGGAAGCAGTTGATAATCATCATCAGAAAATCGACATCTGCCAGAACTGTAAGGCCAGTCTGAAATTTTTTATTATATTCTCTTACATTTGTATATTTTCTGCCGAAAGAAACCATACTCAGCATCATCAAATCCATTGCGATATGGTAACCGCCGAACAGTATATAAGCTACAGGAGCAGAATCCGTCAGCATGGCGAATCCATGCAGTGCGACAGAAATTCCTCCGAATAGAAACAGCATCCTAAGTGGCTGTTCAAAGCTGAACCGTTTAGGCTTGACGAAAGTATACAGCAAACCGATGAACATCAAAACAGCCGAAACCAGAAGATAAATAATATATGTCCATTTCATAACATCACCCTTTTCACTTTGATATTTTCTGTCTGTATCTTATATTATAGCATATTTTCTTAAAGATGTCAATCAAAAAAAGAAAATGTGTTCTAATTTCGGGAAAAAATCTATGTGCTATTTGTATAAAATAACTATAATTTTATTTTTTGTTTGTACAATATGCAGATTTTTCCGGATATGTCTTGTGTTTCATTTTGTTTTTTGTTATAATAAAGATAAGTATCGTACTCGATACAATACACAGTTTGTTCATAAATCGGCAGTCGTTTAGAAACAAGCTGAAAGGGGAATCAAAAAAAGTCAGTTTCCGGTCAGGCTGTTATCTTTCAAAAAAAAATTCAATTAAGGAGGAAAATTTGTATGGAAAAAAGCCATAAGCTGTCACTGCACCTGCTCGGTCTGCTGACAGCACTGATGATGATTCTTTCTGTACTGCTGGTATTACCTTCCGGAATTTCTGTTCCGGCACAGGCAATTTCTACAGATTATCCTGTACAGCTTATGAATCTGGCATCCAAGAACAATTCCACAGTACTGACGGAAAGCGGTACGGCGGATAATTCTGCCGTTGTCATGAAAGCACTGGGGAATGACCTGTCTCCCTCATGGCGGTTTGACCGTGTTGGTTCTGACTCAAAAGGTACGTATTTCAAGCTTTGCAATGCGCAGTCCGGCAGACTGCTTTCACCGCTGAATTACAATGTTTCGGCCGGTGCGAGTGTTGTTGTATATGGTTATGAATCCGCACAGTCTCAGCACTGGTATGTTGTTCCGGTGAGCACTGACCATCTGGGAAATAATTTATATTACAAGATTGTCAATTATTCTAATACTTCCCTTGCACTGACACAGGGCACATCGGGCATGACACTTGCGAACTACACCGGTGCAGACAACCAGTTATTTCTTCTGAATGCAGATGGTTTACAGGGTTTTGCAGGCTATTGTTCCAATGACGGCACAGGCATCAAAGCCGGCGACATCGGCGGTCTGTTCGGCGAAACTGTAGAAGTTTCCACTTTTGATGACCTCAAAAAGTACGCTACTTCCACAACCCCCTATACGATTGTTGTTACCAAGGACATCAAAGTCACCGCACTGGAAAAAGATTCTTCCGGCAGATATTACTGTCCGTCCGGCCGAATCTATGTAGAAGGCAACAAGACCATCATCGGAAGCTATTCTGCACACACACTCTGGAACGTTGCATTCTGCACCAACCGGAGCAGTTCTACATGTAATAACATCATCTTCAAGAACTTTGACATTCAGCATGATGCCGAAGCAAACGGAAATGATAATATCTCTGTTTATTTCAGCGGTGGTGAAAATCTCTGGGCTGACCATCTGACCTTCACCGGCCATTCTAACTATAATACTGCTTCGACAGGACTGCCAGACTGGGATAAATTCTTAGCCTGCTGTTACAATGCAGACTACTGCACTGTTTCTGACTGTTCTTTCGGCCTACATGAATATGGTGTTATTCTGGGTTATCCGGATGATACAGCCGATGTCAAGGCACAATATGACGGTTATCCACGCATGACACTTGCAGGAAACAAGTTCTATAAAACCCTCACCAGAGGGCCGGGGCTTATGAGATGGGGTTACTATCATTCTCTGAATAACTATGTTGATACTTTCAGCATGGCTTATACGGTTCACAGCGGATGCGACATCTATGCTGAAAACTGCTACTATGCAAACGGCGGAAATGTTATCTGCGACTGGAACTCTATCACATATCCGGGTGCTTATGCAGAATCCGGTTCTAAGTTCTCAAGCTGTAGCAGAACTGTACAGGGCGAAGGTACATCCAGCAATCCGAGTTATTCTCAGGCGAGCACATGGAGACCGAAGAACAATTACAGCTATGTAACGCTGACGGCTGACCAAGCGAAAACATACTGCTCTGCTTACAGCGGATGCCAGTCCCAAAACAGCAACTGGATGTATCTCCGTTATGGCACGGCCGGTGTTCCCAGCGGTGGCTATCACGAAGAACCCAGCGGAGATTCTTATTCTCCCGCAAGCTTTACCGAAGGTGCAGCTTACAGATTCAAAAATGTAAATTCCGGACAGTATCTGGAAGTAGCCGGTGCAGATGCCAGCAACGGCGCAAATGTTGACCAGTGGGGCTCTGATGGTTCTGAAATCCACAACATCTGGAAACTGTTCAGTGCAGGTGACGGCTATTATTATATCGTTTCCTGTGTAGGTGACGGCGGTACTTATGTACTGGATGTTGCCGGAAAGAAAACCACAAACGGCACAAATATTGACATTTATCAGTATAACGGCGGTACAAATCAGCAGTTCATGCTGACACAAAATTCTGATGGTTCTTATAAAATCAGAACCAGAGTTTCCGGAGATGCATCCGCTGTGGAAATTATCAATGCAAGCACTGATTCCGGTGCAAATGCGCAGGAATGGGAAATCAACGGTGCAAACTGTCAGGACTGGACACTGGAAGCTGTTACAGACCCCGGCACTTCTATGAATACTAATGTTATCTACACATTTGAGAATGTCAACAGCGGTCTTGTGATGGACATCTACAACGGTGTGATGGCAGATAATACCAATGTACAGCAATGGGCTTCTAACGGTTATGACTGTCAGAAATGGACACTCAAAGCTTTTGGTTCAGGAAATTATTACTATATCCGTTCTGTACAGGATTCCAATTATGTTCTGAAAGCAGAAAGCAGTGCCAACGGCGGTAACATTGATATTGTAACCTACTCCAACAAAGACAGTGCGATGCTGTTCCGGTTCACAAAGAATCTTGATGGTACTTACAGTATTGTAACACATGCATCTAAAGACGGCTGTTTAGTAGAAATCATCAATGCAAGCACAGAAAACGGTGCAAACGTTCAGCAGTATCAGCCGAACGGCAACAACTGCCAGAAATGGAATATCGCAACGGAAACTACTACCACCACAACGACAACTACAACCACTACTACCACTACATCAACCACTACTACAGAAAAAGTAACTGAAACTACTGCTACCGAACCGCAGACACTTTCCGGCGACATCAACAGTGACGGCACTGTCACAGTTGTGGATTTAGTAGCACTCCAGAAATATCTGCTGAATTCCAACAGCTTTACAAAAGCACAGTATTCCATTGCAGATATGAACAGTGACGGCATTGTGAATATCTATGATTTCATTCTGCTGAAAAAATCTTTGCTTTCCTGATACTTTTCAACACCAAAGCCGGCGGTATCTGAACCGCCGGCTTTTTTCTTGACAAAATCCTGTTTTTATGCTATGATATGCTAAAAGGAGGGATGTTTTTATGTTCTGGATAACTGCTGTTCTGGGATATTTCCAGATGATTAATTTACTGCTTCTGATAACCCTCTGTTCCAGCTACAAAGATACTGTCGAAAAACGCCTCTCTGAACACCGCACACATAAAGAACTCCGGAATCTGAAACGCAAAATCCGGCAGAATCTCCCCTCTTTTCGGAAAAGAATTCTATATCGCTTCACCAAAGGCGCACTCTGGGCGGAACGTGAACTGCTTCCGGCAGAAGTATTTCCTGCGGTACTTCCGTTTATCCGGAACATATTCCCCTATCTCGAATGGGTTTCTCTGATTTCGCTGATACTGGGAATCAGGCATCAGGAAAACAACGTCTTTCCGGCGGTCGGCTGGATTGCTTCTGCTCTGATGTGGATTCTGTTCGCCGTGTATCAGATTTCCGACAGAATCAGCACAGCCAAGCACTTGCCAAAAGCTTTTCAGAACGAAAAGAAGCTCCGGAAACAGAATGCTTTCTTTCGGAATCCAAAACATGAACGGAATTATACTCCCCGTGAATGGAAAATTATCATACAAGCCTATCTTTTGCGATATTCTCCTCTTTGGATAGCCGTAATTCCGCTCTGTATCCGGAGGGATTCCGTTCTGCTGATGGGAATCATCGAACTTATCACCGCAATGATTTCAGAATATCACCGTCAAAACATGACAGAAGTCTTTCTCTGTTCGTATCAGGATTTCAGCCACCGGAGAATGACACCTTTTGAGCATACGGAAGCCTTCGCACAGCACGCACAGCGTGAAATGAAACTAGTTTCGATACTGGATTTTGCTTTTGCCGGAATCCTGATACTGACTTCCTGCATCTTATATTTCTGTTCCTGAAAAAATCAGCCATGTATGATTTCATACATGGCTGATTTTCTTATATCAGAATTTTGAGATATTCAGCAAATTCATCTGTAAAAAATAAAAAACATACCTGCGATGCAGATATGTTTTTATCAAAAAGCAATGTTATCGGAACGGATGACAGCGCAAAATCCCTGTACTGCCTGCGGAAACAACCGGCACTTGCGCAGAGGCAAGCTGTGACTGATTGATAGAATCTTGGATAAACTTATCCACCCCCTGCACCGGAACAATAGTATTTTCCAGTACAATATGACAGTTTTTATTTTCCTCATCCAGTGCAAGAATATCTGCGATACACTGTTTGCATGGCAGGAGTGTTCTGAAATTGTAGGAATTCATCAAAAGAACGGCTTCCACCTGTTTTTCACCGAATGCCAGCATATTCTGGATAGCTTCTGGTTCGGCATGAGTCACTGTCAGTCTTCCACGGTACATACCAGCATGGCTCAAACCGCTGTAGAGATGACCTGTTTTTGCACAGATAACACACACAGTATCCATCGGCCGGATGATTTGACCATTGCGGATGCATATCTGCACTCTATTTTTCGCTGTTTCAAACATTTTACCATATATCATGTAAACATGACCACCTTTCTGTATGAGGTCATTATAGCATATTCTGAAATGCAAGTCAAGCCTGCCAACAAGATTTAGTATAAAATATGAATTTTTTGTAAATTTTCAGCATAATAAATATGAAAATTCAACAAATAAAAAAACTGCCTGAATCATCAGACAGTTTTTTCAGTCAATCGGGATGACAGGACTCGAACCTGCGGCATCTTGCTCCCAAAGCAAGCACTCTAGCCAAACTGAGTTACATCCCGTTAGTCTGTTTCCGAAATTTTATCAGACAGACAGATGGTGCGCCTGACAGAACTCGAATCTGCGGTCTGAGGAGTCGGAGTCCTCTGTTTTATCCAACTAAACTACAGGCGCATTACTATATTATTATAGCAGATTACGGAATATTTTGCAAGCAGAAATATCGGATATTTTCTTAACATTTTATGAATTTTTTATGAATTCCAGTATCCACGCCCAGCAGTGCAGAGGCGTATCCGTCAGCAGATATGCTCCATACCAGAAAAAATTCTGTTCCGAAGGCAGAACTATCGGCATACGATAATGCAGAATCTGGATTTCCGCATTTTGCTCCTGCACGATGACACCGGCCATCTGTACAGATTCCCGATGCATAGTATTATAACTTTTCTGATAAACGCTGACCATTCCCAACAGCACCGCACTAAACAGGCAGTGTATCAGCAGAACAGTCAGAATTTTACGGATTTTCTGCAAAATCATCCCTCCAGTTGTCCGAGTGCTCTTGCCAGCGAAGTTCCGAGCAGTTCTCCGGCATAGGCAACTTGTTCCAATGTATTGCCGTGTGAGCCGACTTCAATCAGCAGACTGCCGGTTGTCAAATCCTGATTATATTTTCTGTAATCGAACAGAACCGGTCTTGTCAGTCCGGGATAATCGCTTTCCAACTGTTGCTGAAGCAGACAGGCAAATCTGAAATTTTTCAGATAATCAGGCATATTCATCGAGCCGTCATCGCATCCGGAGATAATCATAATCTGGGCAGATTTTTTTCCGCTGATTTCAGCAACTGGCTGTTTTATTACACCGTCTCCGCCTATGGCATCCCGATGAATATCCAGAACTATCTTGATACTTGGATACTGAATCAGCAGATTTTTCACTGTTTCTGCACTGCGTTCATAAGAACCGGTATAGGACGGATAATCATGCAGTGTATTGTCATGAATCACGCCGATACCGGCATTTTCAAGCTGTTCTGCGATTTTGTCACCAATCATGACAACATTTTTAGAATTATCCGTTGTTCTGTAATTGAATCCTGCATCATAAGCCGTTCGTTCGTAGGGTTCAAAACTTTCGGTGGTATGCGTGTGCATAATCAGTACCTGCGGAGAGCCGTCTTTCTGAATCCGGAATTCCGGCAGAAGATAACTTTCGTCATATAATGCCGAATTAGACAGGCTGGTTTTATTCTGCACCTGACCGGCACGGGGAAGCCGGAAAAATCTTGTTCCGGAATACTCACCGTAAGACATCTGCTGAACTGTTCCGCCAGTCAGATTCCAGCTTTCCGGATAGGGTTTCTGACCAGGGTCGGAAAGGGTTTCTTCCGGCACATCTTCCGCAACCGCCTGTACGGCATGTTCTGACTGTTCCAGAATCCCGAATCCCTGAGAAAGATAAAAATCAGGCATTTCCAAATCCGGCGGAAGTGCGCTTTCTGTTTCTTTCTGCGGAACGGGATGCATTTTCTGATAAGACGCTTCACTGAGCACCGGAACATACTGCACAAGGCATCCTGCTCCGGCTGTCAGAAGCAAGGCAATTGTTCCGGATATACTGAGTTTTTTCAACAGAGAACTGATTTGCAGATACATGTTTTTCATCTCCGGTATGATTTTCTGTTTTACTATATGCAGAAAATGCCGGAATTATTCTCCGGACAGGCAATTTCGGAACATGTTGTGCATATATTCAGAAAACAAAGTTTTTATCGAGGTGAAATTTCATGTATCACTGTTACCGTACCGGAAAGACAAACTGTCTGCTGATGGCAGGCATTCTGCTGGGCTGTCTTCTGCTGATAGGCAGTCTTGTCAGCCGACCTGTTTCGGGAAACTATCAGGAAGGTGTTTTTCTGCCGGTTATCATGTATCACAGCGTGACGGCGCATCCGCAGACAGATTATCAGCTTTCGCCGGAAGATTTCGCAAATGATTTATATTATCTCTATGCAAACGGCTATCATACCGTCAGTGCAGAACAGCTTCTTGCTTATACAGAACATCGGGGACAGCTTCCTGAAAAGCCAGTGATGCTGACATTCGATGACGGTTTCTATAATAATCTTTCGGTTGTGCTTCCTCTTCTGGAAGAATATGACATGTGCGCCGTGGTTTCGATAGTTGGTTACTACACAGATGTCACGGCAGAAAAAGACCCCCATGCTGACAGATATTCCTATCTGACATGGGGGGATGTACAGGAACTGCTTCACTCCGGCAGAATCGAAATCGGCAGTCATACCTATAATCTGCACAGCAATGCGGAACGGGCAGGCTGTTCTATCCGATACGGAGAAGATGAAGAAAGCTATGCTTCTATGCTTCGGGAAGATTTAGAGAAGCTTCAATCCGGAATGCAGGAACATACCGGAACGGTTTCGGGAATATTCGCCTATCCTTATGGCTTTATCTGTCGGGAAAGTGTTCCCGTCCTGAAAGAGATGGGCTTTTTCTGCACGCTGATATGCCGTGAAGAAGGCAATTATATCACACAGAATCCGGAATGTCTCTACGGACTTTCCCGATATAACCGGAATCCGGCGGAATCGACAGAAAGTTTCTTTTTCAGAATTCTACAGGAGAATTCCTGATATAAATCAGAATTTATCTGACTGCTTTTCATACAGCGACTTTCCATAAATATATCTTCCAGTCAAAAACACGCACAATCCAAAAATAGTGGAGAATATCATAACTACATATCCTAATTTTGTTATTTTGCCTTCTTCAGTTCTTAAGTCGTTATTTTTTCCAAAAAACTTAATCATAATTCAGCCGCCCAATCCGATTTTATCTTATTTTACAGGATTATCAGGAAAGATTTTCAATATCCTCTGCCTTGAACGGTGTCTGCTGATAAACGCAGTAATTCAGCCAGTTTGAGTATAATAAATTTGCATGGCATCTCCATGAGAAAACAGGCTCATAATTGGGATTATCTCCGGGGAAATAATTCTGAGGCACTTCAATCGGAAGTCCTTTCCTGACATCACGGAAATATTCTTCCTTGAGGGTATCTCGTTCATATTCCGCATGACCAGTGATAAAAATCTGTCTGCCGTCCCGACTCTGCACCAGAAGTACGCCGGATAACGGCGAATATGCCAGAATCTGCAATTCCGGATGCTTTTCAATATCTTCCCTGCGGTTTTCGGTGTGGCGAGAGTGAGGAACAGGAAAAACATCATCAAAACCACGGAGCAACGGTGTTTCAATTTCGACTTTATGCATAAACACGCCGAATAATTTCTTATCCAGCAGATGCTTCGGAATCTGATAATGATGATACAGTCCGGCCTGTGCGCCCCAGCAGATGTGAAGCGTAGAATAGACATGTTTTTTCGACCAGTCCATGATTTCACAAAGTTCTTGCCAATAGTCCACGCTCTCGAACGGGATATGCTCAACCGGTGCGCCCGTGATAATCATGCCGTCATAATAGCCGTCCTGTACTTCCGGAAATGTCTTGTAAAATGCCTGCATGTGGCTCTGTGCGGTATTTTTAGAAATATGCGATACCTGTAACAGCTCGACATCTATCTGCAACGGTGAATTACTCAGCAGGCGCATAAGCTGACATTCTGTTTCTATTTTTTTGGGCATGAGATTGAGAATCAGTACTCTAAGCGGACGTATGTCCTGATGTTCAGCACGTGTCTGTGACATGACGAAGATATTCTCATTTTCAAGAATCTGATAAGCCGGAAGTTCTTCTGGAATTTTGATAGGCATCGCTTTTCCTCCTTGTTGAAATAAATTTGAGAATAGAACAGCAATTGCCCCATGTGTATCACAGGGCAATGCATAATAAATTTAATTGCTGATTGCTTTCATTCTGACAGATTATACAGGATGAATCTGTTTTTCGGCATCGCCGTGCTTTCCGTCAATGCCTAACTTCTGATTTCTGCGTTTCTCGAAAAACTTGACAGCTACCTGACCGAACTGTGCATAGCTGAGTACATCTTCTTCAGATTCAGCCCATTCAGCGCATTCTTTACGGAGCTTATCGAGTTCGGGAGCAAGCAGGTCAGCCGGACGGCAGTCGATAGGCTCAGCATCGCCGATGATTTTCTTGCGGAATTCGGGGTCAACCGGTACAGGAGTCTGACCGTATTCCCCACGGACAACGCCCTTGAATTCTTTAGTAACAGTCTTGTATCTTTCGCCCATGAGCACATTGAATACAGCCTGTGTGCCGACAATCTGGGAAGAAGGTGTTACCAGAGGCGGATAGCCGGCATCTTTACGAACACGTGGAACTTCGAGCAGTACTTCATTCAGAAGTTCTTCTTTTCCTGCCTGTTTGAGCTGGGAAAGCAGATTTGAGAGCATACCGCCCGGAACTTGATAAATCAGTGCACCGGCATCAGTAGCAAGCATTTTCTGGTCGATAAGGCCTTCATCGAGATATTTCTTTCTGAGTTTCATGAAATATTCACGGATTTCCATCAGCAGAGGCAGGTCAAGGCCGGTATCATATTCTGTACCCTGCAAAGCAGCAACCATAGATTCTGTCGGTGCATGAGAAGTACCCAAAGCCAGCGGGGACATTGCTGTATCAATAATATCTGCACCGGCTTCGATGCCTTTGAGCAGACACATCGAAGCAAGACCGGATGTATAGTGTGTATGCAAATCAATCGGCAGGTCGACATTAGCTTTCAGAGCCTTGACGAGTTCTTCCGTTTTATAGGGAGTCAGCAGGGCGGCCATGTCCTTGATACAGATAGAATCTGCGCCGGCTTCCTGAATTTTCTTTGCATATTCGACATAATATTCAGTTGTAAACACTTCGCCGGTTGTATAGGAAATAGCAACCTGCACTTCGGGCTTTTTGCCATCACGGGAAGATTTCTTTGCTGAATTGATAGCTGTCTGCAAATTTCTGATGTCATTGAGTGCATCAAAAATTCTGATGACATCAATACCGTTTTCTACAGATTTCTGCACAAATTCTTCCAGAACGTCATCTGCATAATGACGATAGCCGAGCATATTCTGACCACGGAACAGCATTTGCAGTCTTGCATCGGGCATTTCCCGGCGGAGTGTGCGCAGTCTTTCCCACGGGTCTTCGCCTAAGAAGCGGAGGCAGGAATCGAATGTCGCACCGCCCCAGCATTCCAGCGAATTAAAACCGACTTCATTGAGTTTCGGCAGAATGGGGAGCATATCTTCCATGCGCATTCTTGTCGCTAGCAGGGACTGATGCGCATCACGAAGAACGGTTTCGGTAACTCTTATTTTTTTAGCCATGATTCTCAAAATCCTTTCAAACAGAAATTAATCAGCCGACAGTAGCGAGGGTATCACCACTCTGTACGGAATCGCCCTTCTTGACAACAATGCTTGTGACAGAGCCATCGCAGGGGGCAACAATATCATTTTCCATTTTCATAGCTTCCAGAACCATGATGACATCACCTTTGGAAACGCTTGCGCCCTGAGAAACCT
>JAFRMZ010000258.1 GCA_017430465.1 Oscillospiraceae bacterium | reverse complement strand
CCGCTGGCAGAACATCTTTCCGCAAAGGACAGAAAGCTTTTCAATGGAAATATCCGCAGTGCAGGAGAAATCGTTTTCGTATATTTTCTAATTCTGGCTTTTCTCTGCACCCCGATGATTCTGATGTTGGTCAGTCACGAAATATCAGAAGATATTCTCATCGGAAGCGGAATCATTCTGTTCTGCTGGATTCTGATTGGAATCATCAGCAATCATATTCTGAGTCATGCGGATAAGCATCCCATACTTGTCCGGATGATTGTCAAAGAAGATGCTATCATCAAGAAATAAAAAATCAGGCAGTATGTAAAACATACTGCCTGATAACTTTTAATCGCTCATTAATGCGCTCATGTCATACATGCCTGCTTTCTGATTTTTCAGGAAAACAGCCGCATTGACTGCACCGACTGCAAAAACTTCTTTCGATGCTGCACTGTGAGAAAGTGTGATAACTTCATCATGACCGGCGAAAATAATATCATGTTCGCCGACAATCGTACCGCCTCTGATGGCATGTAAGCCGATTTCCGTCTTTTCACGCTTCTGACGCTTGGAATGACGGTCATAAACATAATGATACTGATTATCCAGAGACTGATTAATTGCATCTGCAATCATCAGAGCTGTTCCGCTGGGAGCATCAATTTTCTGATTGTGATGCTTTTCCACGATTTCAATATCGAACTGATTGCCGAGAATCGAAGTCGCTTTCTTGGCAAGCTGAACCAGCAGATTGATACCCAGCGACATATTGAACGAGAAGAATAACGGAATCGTTTCGGATGCCTTCTTGATTTTAGCAATCTGTTCTTCAGAATAACCTGTTGTCGCCAGTACGCACGGAACACCGTTGACAAGACAGTAATTCAGCAGATTATCCAGTACTGCCGGATTTGAGAAATCAATAATGACATCCGGCTTTTCCGGCAGAGCAGAGAAATCTTCATAAATTTTAAAATTTGCATAAGATTCCGTTCTCAGGTCAACGCCGGCACTGATGATGCAGTCATCCCGTCCGGAAACTGCCGCTGCAACGGCATGACCCATTTTTCCGGATGCACCGGAAATTAAAATTTTTGTCTGTTCCATGATTTTCATCCTCCTGATTCAGAATCAGTCAACAACAGAAACAGGCATTCCAAGTGTCTGCATTGCAGACATAAGTCTTGCAACATTATCAGCACTCATCTTAGTCAGAGGCATTCTGCAAGCACCGGCTGCCATGCCGAGACGGTTCATAGCTTCCTTAACCGGAATCGGGTTGACTTCACAGAACAGTGAGTTGATTAATTCCAGATATTTGAGCTGGAGTTCTCCGGCTTTCTTGAAATTATTATCCAGACAAAGCTGAGTGATTTCGTGTGTTTCCTTTGGAAGAATGTTGGACAGTACAGAGATAACGCCCTTTCCGCCGAGAGACATAATCGGAACAATCATATCATCATTACCGCTGTAGATGTCGATTAAATCACCACAGGCTGCTGCAATCTGAGCAGTATAGCCGATATTTCCGGATGCTTCCTTGATAGCAGCGATATTCTTGTGTTTAGCAAGCTTTTCGACAGTTTCTACAGAAATATTCATACCGGTTCTACCGGGGATGTTATACAGAATAATCGGAATCTTGACACTGTTTGCGATAATTGTGAAATGGTCAACAAGGCCGGCCTGTGTAGTCTTGTTATAGTAAGGCGTTACCAGAAGAAGACCATCTGCACCAAGATTCTGTGCTTCTACAGAAAGTTCAATTGCATAGCGGGTGTCATTGCTTCCCGTTCCGGCAATAACCGGAATTCTGTGATTAGTATAATCTACAGCAAATTTAATACATTCACGATGTTCTGCATCGGTCATGGTAGAAGATTCGCCGGTTGTACCGCAAATGACAATAGCATCTGTGCCGTTGTCAATCTGATAGTCGATATTCTTACCCAGTCCCTCATAATTGATAGAGCCGTCCAGATTGAATGGTGTGGTAATGGCAACCGCTGCACCTGTAAAAATTGTATTTTTCATACGATAAAACCTCGCTTTAAGTTATCAGTCAAAATAGCCCTTTGCAGCGAGCAGTTCAGCAAGCAGAACACCGCCGCCTGCTGCACCTCTCAAAGTATTGTGAGACAGGCATACAAACTTGTAATCATACTGAGTATCTTCACGCAGACGGCCGACAGAAACTGCCATACCGCCTTCCAGCATTCTGTCCATTTTTGCCTGCGGTCTGTTGTCTTCTGTAAAGTAGTGAATGAACTGCTTCGGAGCAGAAGGCAGTTCCAGTTCCTGCGGAACACCCTTGAATTCTTCCCAGAGTTTGAGAATTTCTTCTTTAGAAGGCTTATTTTCAAAAGATACGAAAACAGCAGCAGTATGACCGTTGGAAACCGGAACACGCAGACACTGTGTTGTGATATTCGGAGTTTCTGCCTTTACGATTTCGCCGTTTTTGATTTCGCCCCATACTTTCAGCGGTTCCTGTTCAGATTTTTCTTCTTCACCGCCGATGAACGGAATCAGATTATCAACCATTTCCGGCCATGTCTCGAATGTTTTTCCTGCGCCGGAAATTGCCTGATACGTACAAGCCAGAACATTCTTCAGACCGAATTTTCTCAGCGGATGCAGAGCCGGTACATAGCTTTGAATGGAGCAGTTGGACTTAACAGCAATAAAGCCTCTCTTTGTGCCGAGTCTCTTTCTCTGGGATTCGATGATTTCGATATGTTCCGGATTCAGTTCCGGCACAACCATAGGAACATCCGGAGTAAATCTGTGAGCAGAATTATTAGAGATAACAGGGCATTCAGCCTTTGCATAGCGTTCTTCCAGAGCCTTGATTTCGTCTTTTTTCATATCTACAGCGCAGAATACGAAATCCACCTGAGAAACGATTTCGTCCATATCCGCATTTAAATCCTTGACGATGATATTCTTGAGATTTTCCGGAATAGGTTCATCCATAGCCCACTTTGCGCCTGCGGCTTCTTCATAGGTTTTGCCGGCACTTCTGGGAGAAGCAGCCAGAACCTTTACATTGAACCACGGATGATTTGCAAGCAGAGTTGCAAATCTCTGGCCTACCATGCCAGTTGCACCTAAGATACCCACATTGTACTGTTTCATAATAACATAACTCCTTTTATAAAAAAATAAAATCAAGAAAACAAAGAACCGGATATTCATCTTGAAAACCGGTTCATCATGTGCTATATCTAAGAAATACAGGCTACCTGCCCGACAGCTCTCCATCACATGATGACAGTATCAGATTTATTCAACCGGATACCAGAAACAGAACTTGTTCAGGGAATTTCTGCATCTTCGGCGGTGTTGCCTTTTGCTGTCCGTCAGGGAACTGAACTTTCTCGGAACAGGTACTCATCGTGACCGCGCCTCTGTCTTCTCTATTATCATAGCATGAATTGACGTATTTGTCAATAGCTATTTTTGAATTTTTTATAAATTTTCTTGAAAACCTGTTCCGGCATAGCTGAGGACAGGTTTTTGTTTTGTTTTTCTATGCGCAAGCAGGTTTCTGCTGTGGAAAATCAGTTGCAATCTGCGGAATGACATGTTATAATAAGAGTACTGATTTCTAATATCATGCAGGAGAGTCAGTATTTATTTTTATTTTTCAAAAAGAAAGGATTTTATATCATGAAAAAATCAGATTTCTATTATGACCTTCCGGAAGAATTAATCGCCCAGCATCCTGCTGAACCCCGCAATTCTTCACGAATGATGGCTGTTAACAAATCAACAGGAGCAGTCAGCCATTATCATTTTTATGATTTGGAAAAATTGCTGAAACCCGGTGACTTGCTTGTTATGAACGATTCCAGAGTACTTCCAGCACGTCTTTACGGAGAAAAAGAATCCACAGGCAGTTTTGTCGAATTTCTGCTTCTGCATCAGACAGCCGAAAAACAATGGGAAATTATCTGCCGTCCCGGAAAGAAATGCAAGCCGGGAGCAAGATTCTGTTTCGGAAACGGCCGTCTGAAAGCCGAGGTGCTCGAAATCAAAGAAGACGGAAACAGAATTGTTCAGTTTGAGTGTGAAGGCAATTTCTATACTGCACTGGAAGAAGTTGGGCAGATGCCCTTGCCTCCGTATATTACAGAAAAATTAGAAAATAAAGAACGCTATCAGACCGTTTATTCCAGAGAACTCGGTTCTGCCGCTGCTCCCACTGCCGGACTGCACTTCACAAAAGAGATGCTTGCCGATTTGCAGAAAAAAGGAGTAAATCTATCTTATGTAACCCTTCATGTCGGACTCGGAACATTCCGCCCCGTCAAAGAAGATGATATTCTGAAACATCACATGCATACCGAACATTTTATGCTTCCGCAGGAAACGGCTGACCTCATTCGTCAGACAAAAGCAAACGGCGGACGGGTGATTTCTGTCGGCACAACCTCATGCCGGACACTCGAATCTGCTGCGCAGAGATGTCCGGACGGCCTGACCGCTTGCGAAGGTGATACTGATATTTTCATCTATCCCGGTTATGAATTCCAAGTAATTGACGGCTTGATTACTAATTTTCATCTTCCGGAATCCACACTGATTATGCTTGTTTCTGCTTTTATGGGCTATGACAATACCATGAATGCTTACAAGACGGCTGTTGCCGAAAAATATAGATTTTTCTCGTTTGGTGATGCCATGTTTATTGCAGACTGAAATTTTTTTAAAATTTTTTTAAAAATTACTTAGTGTTTCGGCTGACTGCCTCCGTCTAATAAGTGAAAACCTCAGAAAGGAGTTTCCACATGGACAACGGTGCAAGTAGCTACCGCCGTTTCCTTTCAGGTGATGACAGCGGAATGGTCGAATTAATCAGAGATTATAAAGACGGCCTTCTGCTGTACCTGAACAGTTTTACTAATAATCTCAGTCTTGCTGAAGACTGTGTACAGGATACTTTTATTAAACTTGCTATCAAAAAGCCGAAATTCAGAGAAAAAAGCACATTCAAGACATGGCTCTATGCCATCGGAAGAAATGTCACACTCGATACACTTCGGAAATTGCGACATCATGCCTCTCTTGACGAAATCTCTGAACTTGCAGATATGCAGGACTTAGAACAGGATTATCTCATAGAAGAACAAAAAATTGCGGTTCATCGTGCTATCCGGAATCTGAAACAGGATTATCAGCAAGTGATTTATCTCGTCTATTTTGAGAATTTCACCAATGATGAAACAGCAAAAGTCATGCATAAAACCAAAAAACAGATTGAAAATCTCCTGTACAATGCTCGCAAAGCACTGAAATCAGAACTTGAAAAGGAAGGCGTTTGCTATGAAAACTTATAAGCAAATGGCGGATGCAGTGCTGTCTGCCCGTGATGATTATCTTCGGAAAAAACAGCGTCAAAAAATGATTTTCTATAGATATGCTCCTGTTATGGCAAGTTTCAGTTTCGCAGTTCTGATAGGTCTGCATATCTGGGAAGACAGGCAGTCACTCCCGAAAATTCCGGATATTCCGGAAGATTCAGCGGCCACTTCTGAAATGCCTAAAACTTCGGAAACAGAAACAGAACCATTTTCTGAAACAGAAGCCGTTCCTGCAAATCCTGAAAATCAGGTTTCCCTTGAAATTCCGGCAGAATCGGAAAGTATTGCCGTACCAGAAACAATTTTCACAGAAATACAGGTATCTGCAACATCTGAAACTTCCTCTGTTGCAGAAACTCATACTGAAACAAGAACAGAAGCCATTCCCGAACCGACAGAACCCGTTCCGGAAATTATTTCTATAGAAGAAATTACTGTTCCCGAAACAGATGCTCCTGCTCCGGAAACGGTTATCATAACAGAACCCGTTATGACAGTCACCGTTCCGGAAACGGAAATTCCGCCCGTGACGGAACTCCCGGAAGAATCAAAAGAACAGCCGGTATCAGAACAGGAAACAATTTCCGAAACATCCGATACAGAACCGCTTCCTACCGAAGATATTCCTGTTGAGGAAATCGAACCCAGCGGGACAGCAAAACTATTCAGCCGGATAGTTCTGCATCTGATACAGTCCGCACCCGGTCAGGATGTTCCTGTTGAAGAAGATGTCTCCTTCAATGTGACCGGGTATCTGATTCCTGAAGAAGCTGTCGGTGAATGGTTCGATACAGTAGATGTCACTGTCAGCTATCCTGACGGAACAAGTCGTTTTATCGAGGGTGTCGGAAATGCTTATCTTGTAAATAATATGCCTTTCGGAACGGCTGCCGCAGTACAGTTTACCGGAGAAGATGTCTGGTATCTGTTCCGGAACAGCGAAATCAGTCCGGAAGATTTTCGGAATCTGCTCGCAGATTCCGGTATCATGTAAGCATTCTATTATGAGGTGATGTATGATGAAAAAATTCAGAAATTTAATCTGCTTAACCGCTTTGCTGTTCAGTTTTCAGACCGGAATTTCCGTTTCCGCCGAAGAAACGGATACACAGGAAATGAGCGAAAAGGTTGTACTTGAAACTGTCATCAGAGCCGGAGATATTACGCTTGACACCAATATTGATATTCTGGATGTGATATTGCTGAACAGAGCCATTCTGGGAAAAGAAAAGCTTTCTGATTTGCAGAATACCATTGCCGATGTCAATCAGGACGGAACTGTTAATGCATCCGATTCGCTCGTAATCATGAAAATGATTGTCGGGCTGGTATAAATCTTAAATCTATTACGAGGTGATTGTTATGAAAAAAACTAGAATTTTTGCAGGACTGACCGCTTTACTGCTCTGTTTTCAGGCAGGCATCAGCATGACGGCTTTCGCCGGAGATACGGGAATTCTGAATGACGGCTCTGATGTTACGGCCAGCGATGAAAATCAGTTGCAGAATATCTGCGACCAGATTCAGCAGTTTATTGAAGAACGGCATTATCCGGAAATCATAAACTGTTATGCACAGGTTTGTTCCGGTATTGGTGACGGCTGGTATTATGGCCTGACAAATGATTTTATCCGTGTAACAAGCAACAGTATTCCTGTTTTAAATGAAATCATGGCATACTGCGAAGAACAGGGTTTCACGGAACAGTGCGATATTGTAACCGATACACTGGAATCAGGCGGAGTGGAATTAACGATTAAAGCTGGAGATGTAAATCTTGACGAATCACTCGATATTCTGGATGTTGTCACACTCAATAAAGCTATTCTCAGAAAAGAAAATCTGAATGCACTCCAGAATATCGCCGCAGATGCCAACAAAGACGGCACGGTAGATTCTTCCGATTCCCTTGCTATCATGAAAGCTATCGTCGGCCTGATTGAAAAAGCAAGCGATAAACAGTTAAGCTCTGGTGTGCAGTATCTGAGCAAATCCGTAAAAGCGGATGCTGTCGAGGTAAAAACTGCCGATGATGCTTTCATCACCGCCCAGACAGGTTTCTATCTGAATATTTTCCAGAAAGCTGAACAGGAAACACCAGACGAAAATATTCTGGTATCGCCGTATTCCGTGATGCAGGCACTCGCCATGACTGCCAACGGCGCAGATGGTCAGACACGCTCTGAAATGGAGCAGACCCTTGGCGGAATCCCTCTGGATGAACTGAATCAGTATCTCTATACACAGAGAACCAATCAGCCGAATACTGAAAAATGCAAGCTTTCCACAGCAAATTCTATCTGGTATCGAAATGACGAAAATCGAATGAATATTCTTCCGGATTTTCTGAAAGTCAATGCAGATTATTATTCTGCAGATGCGTTCAAAGCACCGTTTGATAATTCCACTATTACAGATATTAATAACTGGGTCAGCAACAAGACTGACAGAATGATTAATCAGCTTCTCGACCCGACAGTCCCCATTCCTGATGATGCAATGCTTTACTTAATCAATGCCGTTTCGTTCGATGCCAAATGGTCAAGACCCTATACTACAGAATATACACATGAAAGAGATTTCACGGCATGGGACGGCACAGTCCAGAAAGCCAATATGATGAGTTCTGAAGAATTCTATTATCTGGAAGATGCACAGGCTACCGGATTCTATAAATCCTATTCCGGCGGAAGATATGCTTTCGCAGCACTGCTTCCGAATGAGGACATTACTGTAGATGAATATATTTCCGGCATGACTGCCGATTCCCTGCACGAAACACTCTCTAATCCGACACAAATCAAGACATACGCCGGTTTGCCGAAATTCAGCTATGATTATGATATTAAGCTGAATGATACGCTCATCAGCATGGGCATGGAAGAAGCATTCAATCCGCTGTCCGCAGACTTCACAAAAATGGCGGTCATGAATTATCCGGATGAAAATCTGTTTATCAGCAAAGTTCAGCACATCACGCATATTGATGTAACCGAGGAGGGGACTCGTGCCGCCGCTGTCACTGCCGTGATGATGGAAGCCGGTGAAGCACTGATTGAAGATTACAGAACTGTTACACTTGACAGACCGTTTGTTTATATGATTGTTGATATGGATACACATCTGCCTGTATTTATGGGTGCGGTAAAATCCATTGATTAAATAATTTATTATTTTACTAAAAAGTGAGGTTATCAAAAATGAAAAAGAAATTATTAGCAGTTATCTTGTCTCTTATGTGCTGTATGCAGTCCGGAACGGTTTTGACTTCGGTTGCAGAGGATTCCGCACCGGCGATTGATTATGAATCTTCCGAATATCTGGAAGCAAGCAGTATCAGCGATAAGATACAGGATTTTATGTCTGCAAACGGGTATCAGGGTCTTACTTCAGTACAGTATGTTGACGGAGAATTTCAGATTCTCATACTGCTGGAAAAAAGAGAGGTCTTTATCAATATATGGCGGTATTGTGAAGCAAACGGCTGGACTTCTCAAGTTTCTATGACCTATCATACGTTCCATGCGGCGCAGTGCCTCGACTACTGCTCCAGAATAGAACAATTCATTGAGGAGCAGAACTATCCGGAAGAATATGATTTTTCTGTAGTGTATCATGAATCTGAAAATGATAATGAAGATTATATTCTTGTCACTTGCACGGATGAAACTGCTCTTGAAGAAGTAAAGAATTTCTATGAAAGTCTGGGATATGAGTGGTGTGAAACCAGATTTCAACTTGGTTCATCAGAAATAAGTCCGTCAGAAGAAGCTTTCGAAAATGAAGATATGCAACCGATGACAGAGGAGACAATGAATGTCGTTATCACTGCCGGAGATGTCAGCCTTGATAATTCTGTTGATATTATGGATGTCATCCTGCTGAACAGAGCGATTCTCGGCAAGGAGTCCCTCAGCTATTTGCAGAATCAGGCGGCGGATGTCAATCATGATGATAAAGTGGATTCTGATGATGCACTGAGAATCATGAAAATGATTGTCGGATTGTACTGAAACAGATAGTTACTCTCCTAAAATCTTAGATATATCAGAAAAAAGACCTGCTTTCCGGCGGGTCTTTTTTCATGCATACTCAGGACAAGTTCTGCATAAGATTTATCAGATACAAAGAAAGGACGTGCCTTTGCATGAATACTGTTCAGAGTATGCAGGAAATATTAGGCTATCTTCCTCAGAAACTCCGAGAATTTCTCTCTGGCCTGCCGGAAGAAGAATTTGCACAGATACAGGAAATCCGGATGAGAAATCAGAAACCGGCTGGCATTGTCAGAAACGGAAAGGAAACTTCTGTCGGAACTGTTATTATCCGTTCAGATGACCTTATCCGGACATTTCAGGCAGTCTGTTCCTATTCCGTTTACAGTTATGAACAGCAGATTGCAGAAGGCTATATCACTATCAAAGGAGGCTGTCGGGTCGGTATCTGCGGAAGTGCCGTCCGAGACGGACAGTCTGTCAAATCACTGAAATATATCAGCAGTCTGAATTTCAGAATTGCCGGTGAACAAATCGGCATTGCAGAAACGCTCTGGAAACAGACAGACGGCAGTATTCTGCTGACAGGTTCGGCCGGAAGCGGTAAAACGACTTATCTGCGTGACCTCTGCCGTCTTGCCGGAACATATCACCGCACTGCCCTCATAGACGAAAGGGGAGAACTTGCCTCTGTCCAGCGTGGAACAGCTTCCCATGATGTCGGCATTATGACAGATATATTTGATGGCTATCCTCGTTCTGACGGTATACTGACAGCTCTGCGTGTGATGACTCCGGAATATATCATCTGTGATGAACTCAGTACGCCGGATGATGTACAGGCTGTTTTGCAGGCGCACGGATGTGGTATCCGGTTTATGGCTTCCTGTCATGCCGGAACGCCGGAAGATTTCAGAAAAAGGCCTTTCCTGAAACCGCTTCTGGAAGCAGGTGTGTTTCAGTATGCTGTTTTTCTGCAAAACGGCATCATTCATAACATCAGGAGAATAACATGAAACTTTCCGGAATGATACTGCTTTTTGTCTGCTGTGCAGGAATCGGGAGTTATTCTGCATTGCAGGTCAGGCATCAGATAAGAATCTATCAGAAATTACTGCTTCTGCTACAGGACTGTATGACATATATTCGTTATCAGCACATGACAGTATATGAAATCTTTTCCATTCTGGCGGAATGTCCGGCATATCGGCATCTGGACCTGATACAGTACATGTGTCAGGAAGATTTTTATCAGCATCCGCCGGAATATCTCTGGAATCAGGCATTGCGGGAAAGCCGTCTTCCGGACGAAGCCAAACGGATATTGCGGAACTTAGGCAGTGAATTAGGCAAATCTGATATGCAGAGTCAGATTGCTGTCCTGATGCTCTGTCAGTCGCAGATGCAGCAAGCCCTTGCTTCCTGCGAGGCAGGCAGTGAGAAAAAAAGCAGACTATATCAGTCATTAGGCTGGCTCGGCGGTGCGATGCTCGCTGTCTTATTCCTGTAAAAAATATTTTATAAAAAAATTCAGAAAGCAAGGGGCGGATGATGTGGATATTGATTTGATTTTTAAAATAGCCGGAATCGGCATTATCGTGTCAGTGCTAAGTCTGGTGCTGAAAAATCCGACCGTGAAGAACAGGCTATGATGACTGTGCTCGCTGGTCTGATTGTTGTGCTGATGCTGATTATTGACCAGATTAGTGCTTTATTCGAGACAGTCAAGGCGGTGTTTGGATTGTGACACTGCATATAGAGACCGCTGTGATTTTCTGTATTATCGGGTGTATTCTGGTGCTGATTCTGAAACAGTATCAGAAATCCTATGGTGTTCTGTTGAGTATCGGCATCTGTATTATTGTTATCATGACCGCAATGCCCCAGATAGAACGCATTTTCGATACTGCGGAGAATATCTGCGAACGTAGCGGAATGGATAATTCTTATTTCAGGATTCTCTGCAAAGCAATCGGCATATCGTACCTGACCCAGCTTGGGACGGACATCTGTCGGGACTGCGGTGAAAATGCTGTCGGAACAGCGGTGGAGCTTTGCGGAAGGGTTCTTCTAGTGATGCTGTCTCTGCCGTTGTTCCTAACACTGGCAGAAACTGTACTGGAGATGATGCAATAATCATGAATCAAGATATTAATTATACTTATGATGAAATTATCCGTTCGCTTCTGGAGCAGACAAGCCTTTCTGATTTGAATTTTACAGATACAGAATCCCTGACAGAAATGCAGTTTTCCGGTTTTTTAGAAAAAATTCTGGAAGTTATCCGGAATCAGATACATCTGCCTTTGCAAATGCTTCTGCTGTTGCTGGGTGTGATTTTATTATCCTCCGTAGCAGGAAGCCTGAAACAGGAAAAATCCGGAATTTCTCAGATTTGTGATGTCATATCTGTTCTTTGTGCGGTAAGTATTGTCATCACACCAATAACGGATATATTTCTGAAATCTGCGCAGATACTGGAAAAATCAGCAGATTTTATGATAACTTTTTCTGGTGTGTTCGGCGGAATTCTGGCAGTCAGCGGAAATCTGACTGCTTCCGCAGGGTATCAGGGGGCAGTACTGGCGTTATGCAATATTGCACTGGAAATTGCAGTCAGGATATTGTTTCCGGTGCTGACGATGGGACTGGCCGTCAGCGTGACAGATGCCGTCAATCCGGCGGTATCACTTTCCGGCATTCTGAAACTGATACAAAAATTCACTGTCTGGGTGCTTGGGTTCCTGATGGCGTTATTTCTTGGTTTTCTGTCTGTACAGAGTGTTGTTTCTGTATCTGCGGACAGAACCGGAACAAAAGCCGTAAAATATGCAATTTCCGGATTTGTACCATTTATCGGAGGAGCTGTATCCGATGCCTATTCCGCAGTACTGGGAAGCATGAATGTCCTGAAATCTACTGCCGGTATGATTGGTGTGCTGGCAGTACTGGCAATACTGCTTCCGGTTATCATAGAATTATTTCTTTATCAGACAATGCTTTCTGTTACAGCATCTGTATGTGAAATTTTTGCGCTCCGGCTTTCGGGGCTGTTCCGGAATCTGGAAATGATTCTTTCGGTCGGTTTTTCCGTAGCGGTGAGCTTCGGAGTGATGTTTATTGTCAGCACGGGACTGCTTGCGACTATCAGCAGTCTGTAGGAAAGCAGGGATGCATGATGCTCGAAACTTTAAAAAATTCTGTTCTGTCGGTCTGTCTCCTGAGTATTGCTGTTTCTGTCTGTCTGCTGATTTGTCCGGATACCGCTTTGCAGAAACAGGTTCGTTTTCTGATTTCCCTGTTATTCATCATCAGTCTGATACTGCCTTTTCAACATATCAATTTTCCGGATTCGCTGGAAGCGATTCAGCAGGAACGTTCTGATACGGCCATGCAGGAAGTTACGGAACAATCTGTTGAAAATGCACTAAAATCCGTACTTGCTCAAAACGGCATCACCTGTTCGGAAACAGAAGTCTCCGTGCATATAGACGAAAATCACTGCATATCTATTACTGATGTCAGTGTGACATGTGACGATTTTCAGAATACTGTACGCTTACTGAAAGAAATTCTGGGAGAGGAGGTCGAAATTCATGTTACAGAAATTCTGGAATAAGTATAAAAACAGTCTGAAAAAAGAAATTCTGGTGCATATTCTGGTTATCATCGGATTACTGGGCATCGTCTGTATTGTATTATCCTCTTGTCTGGAACAGAAAAGCAGTATGCCGGAACATGCACCAGAAACTGAAAGCGCAGAATCCGCAGAACAGGAAGCTTATCGGCTGACATTGCAGAATCAGCTTGCCGAAATGCTCAGTCAGATAGCCGGTGTCGGAAAAGCGGAAGTGCTTGTCACTTTGCAGGGAAGTGAAGCTTATCACTATGCACAGGATGCTGACAGCCGTTATGTGACGGTTGGCGGAAGTCAGAAAGAAGCTTTAGTAGAATCCGTTTCACTTCCGGCAGTGACAGGAGTTGTTGTCGCCTGCGAAGGCGGTAACAAAAGCACAGTGCAGGAGATAGTCTATGCGACTGTCTCCGTTGCCTGCGGTCTTCGCATGTCGCAGATTTATGTAACACAGCTGGAACAGTTTCCGGCAGTGATGAATTAAATTTCTGAAAGGATGATTTTTATGCAGAAACCTTCTCTGATTATCGGCAAAAAACAGCTTGTTCTTTCCTGCCTGACTGTTCTGCTGGCGGTAGCCGTATATATCAATTACAGCTACACACGAAGCGACCTTACTGCCGTACAGACTACACCGGTCACGGAACTGGAACAGAATACCCCTCATTATGGCGACACTGAATTTGTCAGCGCAGAACCTGACCCGTCTGCTGATTATTTCGCAAAAGCCCGTCTTGAAAAATCAGCCAGCCGTGATGAAGCTGTACAAACGCTTCAGACTATGATTGGCGGTGGAGACGTTACCGAAGATGAGGCCGTCACTGCTGCCCTCAATGCGGCTGAAGTAGCCAGTCTTATCGAACATGAAGGTACTATCGAATCACTGATTAAATCGCAGGGATTTTCAGATTGTGTTGTCTATCTTGATGGAAATACTGCCAAAGTGGTTGTCCGGACAGACGGTCTGGATGCCTCCGGCGCAGCCATGATTAAAGAAACAATTCTGGAAGAAGTCTCTATTCCGGCGGAAAATATCCGGATTTTTGAAGTAAAATAATTTTCATGCGATTTTTGATTGACAAGTATGCAGTTTTGTGTTAAAATAAGATATGACAATTTATTTATGCATCTCATGCGAAAGGAAGTTATGATGACTATGAGTATGGATAATATCAAAAATGCCGAACGTACGATTCAGATTTCAGATGATGTACTCCGTCAGGTAGCGGCCATTTCCGCCCGTGATGTCTCCGGTACTGCCGGACTGGCAGAACGGAATCCTGTCAGAATTACAAATCTCGGCGGTGCAATTTCAGTGGAACTCCGCATTGTTGTCAAAAGCGGAAGCCGTGCGGCTGCTGTTGCCTCTCGTGTACAGCAGACAGTCAAACAAAGTATTCAGGACATGACCGGTGTTACTGCTGTACATGTGCATGTAGAAATCATCGGTATGAAGGAGGAAGTATGAAAGCTAGCAAATACAGAGAAAATGCATTTTTAATCCTGTTTGAAGCGTCATTCCGTGACGATTCTCCGGAAGCATTATTTACACTTGCCGAAGAAATCGGCGAAATTAAACTTGATGACAGAATCCGCAATCTTGTAAAAGGGGTTCTGTCCGAAACAGAAGCACTTGATACGATTATCAGCTCTTACAGTCCCAAACGTGCGCTGAACCGTATTGCAAGAGTAGACCTGATTATCATGAGAATGGCGATTTATGAACTACAGCATCATCCGGAACTGCCTGTCGGCGTTGCCGTCAGTGAAGCCGTTCATCTTTCTGAAATCTATGCTTCTCCGGAAGATACTGCTTTTATTAACGGCATTCTTGGAAATTATGTCCGCAATCAGAAAAAATCTGAGGAAAATGCCGGATGAGTCTTTATTTAGGATTGGATACCAGCAATTACACAACTTCGGTTGCGGTTTATGATTCTGAAAACGGACAGGTCACACAAGCCAAAAAACTCCTGCCCGTTAAATTCGGTGAAAAAGGCCTCCGGCAGAGTGATGCTGTTTTTCATCATACTGTACAGCTTCCGGAAGTTCTGAGCCAGCTGGAAATCAAAACACTTTCGGGAATCGGTGTGTCTGTAAAACCCCGCAATGCGGAAGGTTCATATATGCCCTGTTTTCTGTGTGGTGCAGGCACAGCGCAGATGTTCGGACAAATTCTGGGAATTCCAGTTTATCAGACCAGTCATCAGACCGGACACATTCTGGCGGGATTGTATTCCGCCGGAAAGCTGAACTGGATTTCTAAAAGATTTCTGGCGTTTCATGTCAGCGGAGGCACAACTGACTGCGTTCTGTGCGAACCGGAAAGCCGTCCGGATTTTATGAAAATCACACCGGTTTCGTCCTCTCTGGATTTGAAGGCCGGTCAGCTTATCGACAGAGTAGGACTGATGCTCGGACTGCAGTTTCCATGCGGTGCAGAACTCGAAAAACTGGCGGTGCAGAGTCAGAAAACGTTCAGATACAAACCCGTTATGAAACAGCTCGACTGTTGTTTGTCAGGCCTTGAAAATCAGTGTGCCAATATGCTGAAACAACCTGAATACCAGTCCTGTGATATTGCTTTGTTCTGCCTTACAGCAATTGCCGAAGTGTTACAGAACATGACTCACGAAGCACTGAAATTCTATCCGGATTTGCCGGTGCTCTATGCCGGTGGTGTCATGTCCGATAAATATATTCAGAATCTTCTGAAAAAAAATATCCGTACAGAAACTGCTTTTGCAGAACCAGCTTTTTCCTGCGATAACGCTGTCGGAACAGCGGTTTATGCCTCATTGTGTCATGCTGACTGTTACTGAACTGAACCAGAAAGCTGCTGAAATTATCCGGAAAAATCCAAAACTCCGTCTGCTTCTGACAGAAGGCGAAATCGCAAACCTGCGGACAGAGGAGCATCTCTTTTTTTCGCTCTGCGATGCAGAAAGCTCTGTCCGTGCGGTGATGTTCCGGCATCTTGCGGAACGTCTCAGATTTATCCCGCAAAACGGCATGAAAGTCATCGCCGCCGGAAATGCTGATATTTATGAATCTAACGGCATGTTTCAGTTCCGTGTGACAGATATGCTTCTGCAAAGTATCGGCAGTATTCAGAAAGGATTTTCCGAACAGGAAAAACAATTTTCCGAAGAAGGTATCTTTTCTGATACCATCAAGAAATCAATTCCGGAAAATCCTCACAAAATCGGAATTATTACATCTGCCTCCGGTGCAGCACTTCAAGACATACTGCATATTCTGAAACGGCGTTCGCCATCCGTGGAAACGCTTTTGTTTCCGGTGCATGTACAGGGAAAGTATGCCGAAGCAGAAATCTGTCATGCGCTGGAATCGGCAGATACGCAGGACTGTGATGTTCTGCTTCTGGGACGAGGAGGCGGTTCATCAGAAGATTTGCGTGTGTTCAATTCTGAAAAAATCGTCAGGGCGGTTCATGCCTGCAAAACACCGGTGATTTCGGCTGTAGGGCACGAAACAGATTTCACACTGACAGACAGAGTAGCTGATTTGCGTGCTTCGACACCATCTGCTGCCGCAGAACTCGCTACTCGGAAACATTATCCAGAAATTTTATCAGACAAGCATACTATAATTTCATCTGTCAGTCAGATACAGACAGGCGACTGTCTGAAAATTCATCTGCCGGACGGTATTGTCACTGTCCGTGCGGAATATAAGGAGAAAAAATATATCATGAATGAATCCCAGAAAAACCGGCTGAAAAATTATGCTGAACGTGTGGAAAATCAGCTTTCTGCCGTCACTGCTGAAATGCAGAATCATGCAGAATCCCGAAATCTGCAAATGCCGTCTTTATTTGATGCTATGCGTCATTCTCTTACTGCCGGCGGAAAGAGAATCCGGCCGGCTTTGATTTATGCATTCTGCGAAGCCTGCGGAGGCACTCCCGAACAAGCGGATGCTTCTGCATGTGCAATGGAAATGACACACACTGCTTCTCTGATTTTTGATGATTTGCCCGCACTCGACAATGATGATTTACGGCGGGGAAAACCATCCTGTCACAAAGCGTTCGGCGAAGCCACGGCCATTCTCGCCGGATATGGCCTTATCTGTGCACCGTTCAGCATGATTGCTGAAGATAACGCTCTTACTCCGGAACAAAAAACAGAAATTATCAAGATTCTGGCTCGTGAAGAAGGTACTTCCGGTATGGTTGGCGGTCAGGTACTTGACATGCAGTTCGAGGCGATGAAACATGTCACTGCGGAACAGCTCGAAAACATGTGCCTCGGCAAAACAGGCGCACTGATGAAAGCTGCTTGTCAAATGGGCTGTCTTTGCGGTAAAGGAACTCCTGAACAAATAGAAACTGCCGGAAATTACGGGCTCGCACTCGGTCTTGCTTTTCAGATTATTGATGATATTCTTGATGTGACAAGCACTTCTGAACAGCTCGGAAAGCCTGTCGGAAGCGATGCACAGGAGGATAAACAGACATTTGTTACTGTTCTGGGCATTGAAAATGCTAAAAAACGTGCAGAAGAATTAACTTCCCGTGCACATGAAGAACTCCGGAAACTTCCGGATTCAGAAGTGACTGAATTTCTTCACGCTCTTACAGATGCAATGCTTGTTCGTGTCCGGTAATTTAAACAGAAAGCGAAAGAAAGTAGGAAGTCATGATATATAATCCGATTTTATGTGCAGGGATTCTCGGCTGGGGTGCTGCACAGGTAATTAAATTTATATTATTCTTTATCCAGAATGCCTCTGTCAAGCTGGAACGGCTTTACGGTTCGGGCGGTATGCCGAGTTCACATTCTTCCATGGTATGCGCAACACTGATTTCCACCGGCAGAACTGCCGGATGGGACTCGCCTGCCTTTGCCATCATGTTCGTAGTAGCAGCGATTATCATGTACGATGCGGCTAATGTCCGTCTGGAAGCCGGAAAACATGCCAAACAGCTCAACGAAATCATGCAGAAACTCTTTGCTCAGGGCGAAGCAGCAGACAAAGAAAAGCAGTTCAAAGAACTGCTGGGACATACACCTTTGCAAGTTGTCTGCGGTGCGGTGCTCGGTATTATAATTGGTGCTTTCATGCCTCTGGCATAATCAAATTTAATGACAAGTAGTGATAAAATTATGAATAAAACAAATCAGGATTCCAGAGAATTCCAGTTGAAAGACCTGCATCTTCCGGAAGATTTGAAAAAACTGAATTTTTATCAGTGCCGGAAACTCGCCAAAGAAATCCGTTCGCTTCTGGTAAGGGTGATTTCTCATAACGGCGGGCATCTTGCTTCCAATCTCGGCACAGTAGAGCTGACAATGGCTCTGCATCGGGTGTTTGAATCGCCGAAAGATAAAATTATCTGGGATGTGGGTCATCAGTGCTATACACATAAAATTCTGACAGGACGTGCCGACCGTTTCCCGACTATCCGGAAGGAAAACGGAATTGCAGGATTCCCTAAACCGGATGAATCTGAACATGATATTTTTATCAGCGGTCACAGCAGTACGTCGATTTCTGTTGCCTGCGGTATTGCGGAAGCTATGCGGATGCAAGAGGATAATCATCATGTCATTGCTGTTATCGGTGACGGCGCATTAACTGGCGGTATGGCTTTTGAAGGTCTGAATAACGGCGGAAAGAAAAAAATGAAGAATCTGATTGTGATTCTCAATGATAATAATATGTCTATTTCCGGAAATGTCGGTGCAGTTTCCGGCTATCTGCGTTCTATCAGAGAAAGCGAAAGCTATGTCCGAAAAAAACAACAGCTTGAAAAAAATCTCATGAATGCGCCGGCCGGTACACATGCGGTTAAAGTCCTAAAGAAAACAAAAGACAGCTTCAAGCGTGTAATGTTTCAGCAGGCGACCATGTTCGAGCAATTCGGGTTCGTGTATCTCGGCCCTGTAGATGGCCATAACATGCAGGAACTTGAAGAAGTTCTCAGAACAGCGAAACGCTATGATGCACCTGTTTTTGTTCATGTCAAGACAATTAAAGGCAGAGGCTATCTTCCGGCGGAAAAGAATCCCAGTCTGTTCCATGGTGTTCCAAAATTTGATATTATGACAGGAAATCCGGAAGTATCCGGCCACGGGTGCTATTCTGATATTTTTGGAAAAGAACTTGCTGAACTCGCAAAACAAGATAAAAGAATCTGTGCTGTCACTGCCGCTATGACCTTCGGAACAGGCTTGCAGTATTTTCAGGAAGAATTTCCGGAAAGATTCTACGATGTCGGCATTGCAGAACAACATGCTGTTACTTTTTCAGCCGGACTGGCATCCGCCGGAATGATTCCGGTGTTTGCCGTATATTCAACGTTTTTACAGAGAGCCTATGACCAGCTTCTGCACGATGTAGCTATCGGCAATCTGCATGTCGTGCTTGGCATTGACAGAGCTGGCATTGTCGGCGAAGACGGTGAAACACATCAAGGAACTTTTGATGTCCCGATGCTGACTTCCATCCCCGGTGCAGTGATTTATTCTCCGGCATGTTACGAAGAACTCCGTCTTTGTCTCCGCCGAGCCGTTCAGGAAGATACCGGACTGACTGCTGTCCGCTATCCCAGAGGCAATGACAAGGACATGACGTTTCCAAAAGAACAGCTCAACACGGAATATACTTTCACGGAATCCGGTTCAGACATGCTCCTGATTTCTTATGGCAGAGTGTATCAGGCTTTATGGGATGCACATTGTACCTGCGAGAAAATCGGCTATCATACAAGCCTGCTTAAGCTGACCAGAATCTTTCCTGTTATGGAAGAACTTGTTGAAAAAGCTCTGAAATACAGAATTGTCATGTTCTTTGAAGAAAGCAGTGGATATGGCGGAATTTCTACGATATTCGGTTCACTTCTGGCACAGTACGGATTCAGCGGACGTTATGTCAGAGTTTCAGCAGACTGTTTTCTGAAACAGGCATCTGTTCCGGCACTTCTTGAAAAATCAGAACTTTCCGCCCATGCGGTCTGTCGGTATATCTATGCTTATGGAAACAAGGATTGACATCGCCCTGACGGAACGGAAACTCTGTCAAAGCCGTTCCCGTGCGAAATTATTAATTACTGAAGGCAGAGTATTATTAAATCATAAAGTCTGTACAAAACCATCTGTTCTGGTATCGGATGAAGATATTCTGGAGCTGGAAGATTTGCCGTTTGTGGGCAGGGGAGGACTGAAACTGGAAGGCGCACTGCAACAGTTTCCGGTATCGCTCAACGGCAGAATCTGTCTTGACATCGGCGCATCTACAGGCGGATTCACGGACTGTATGCTGAAACATGGCGCAGAACTGGTCTATGCTGTTGATGTCGGTCATGACCAGCTTGCCGAAAGTCTGAAAAATCATGCACAAGTCGTGAATATGGAAAATACTGACATTAGGAATCTGCATCCTGAAAATTTCAGAAAAACTCCTGATTTTTGCAGTATTGATGTTTCTTTTATTTCGCTGAAATATGTGCTTCCGTCTGCATTCGTGCTTCTGGCGAATCAGGCGGAATGCATTGCGCTGGTCAAGCCTCAGTTCGAGGCCGGCAAGAAAGCTCTGAATAAACAGGGTGTTGTCAAATCTGAAAAAATCAGAAAGCAGGTACTTGCAGAAATGCTGGAATTTGCCGGGCAAATCGGCTTTCAGGTGCTGGATTTCTGCGAATCGCCGATTCAGGGCGGAACAGGCAATGTCGAATATCTGATATACCTGAGAAAGCAGGTGGTTTCATGAAGCAGGAACTCTCTCCAAAAAAGAAAAAAATATACCTGATACTTTTGATTGCATTGCTGATTTTTATCATTATCGGACTCGACCAGAGACTGCTTGTCCGGTATTATGCACTTGATACTGAAAAAATTACAAATCCGGTCAGAATTGTTCTGATTACGGATTTGCATTCCTGCCGTTACGGAAAAAATCAGGAAATCCTGCTGAATGCCGTTGAGGAACAGCATCCGGATATTATCGCACTCGCCGGAGATATTTTCGATGACCAGCTTCCGGATGAAAATACTGAAACCGTTCTTGCAGAGATTTCTGAAACATATCCCTGCTACTATGTCACCGGAAATCACGAAGGCTGGTGTACAAAAGAAAAATTCCTGAAAAATATGAATTTTCTGAAAGAACATGATATT
>JAFRMZ010000257.1 GCA_017430465.1 Oscillospiraceae bacterium | reverse complement strand
TGAGACTGTTCTGAAAGAAGATATGTTTCAGGAAGAATATCCGGAAGGCATTCTGCTCGATGCAGGATATTATCAGGACAGATTCAAAATCTATGTGATTTCGGGATATGACTGGGAACATCCGCTTGCTGTCTATGAATGTAAAACCCCAGAAAAATTGTTAAAATTCATGCAGACTGCTGTGAAAAAATTCTGTTTGAAAAAGGAGTGATGCGAATGTTGCAAATCAAACAGGCGATTATTGTAGAGGGTAAATATGATAAAATAAAATTATCCTCACTGGTGAAAGCCGTGATTATTCAGACAAACGGTTTCGGAATTTATAAAAATCAGGAATTATTAGAATTAATCCGGTACTATGCCAGAACAACCGGCATCCTGATTCTGACCGATTCCGACAGGGCAGGCTTTCAGATTCGGAATTATATTAGGGGAGCTGTTCCAGATGGTGAAATTAAAAATATCTACATTCCGGATGTGTTCGGAAAGGAACGGCGGAAAGTCAAGCCATCCGCAGAGGGAAAGCTCGGTGTCGAGGGCATGGAGGCTGAAATTCTTCGGGAAGCATTCCGGAAAGCCGGCGTTCTTACCGAAGAAAAAAATCTTTCCGAACCCATTACCAAAACAGATTTATACTTAGCCGGATTCAGCGGAATCTCCAACAGTACCGAACGGCGCAGAGCTTTCCAGAAAAAATTAGGCCTTCCGGCGAATCTGTCAGCATCGGCACTTCTGGATGTGCTGAATTCTATGATGTCAAGAGAAGAATTTTTACAGAAAACAGAACTCCTGAAAGAAGATGATATTTCATGCAATTAGCATCATTGACATTTTTGATTGTGATTCTGCCGATAATGCTGATGATATATTATCTTCTTCCGGACAGGGCAAGACAGGGATTTCTTGTAATATGCAGTTTTGTGCTGTACGGCTGGGGAAGTCCGTTAAGGATTTTATATCCGGCGGCGTTTCTGTGTTATGATTACGGAACAGGATTATTATTGGAAAAATGCCGGAAAAATAAAATTATTTCTATTATTGTTCTGTGCTTTTCTGCGATAATGCAGATTACGGTTATGTCCTATATCAGAAATAATGCGAATGAAAATCAGTTTTTTCCGTTTGGAATTGCGATTTATACGCTTCAGGGGATTGGCTATCTGACGGGAATTTACAGAAGACATCATTCCGCAGAGGAGAATTTTTTTGCACTGGGCGCATATCTGCTGTTTTTTCCGGCACTGTTCGCCGGAGGGCTGTTCAGTTATGCGGAATTTGCAGACCAGAATCATCATAAGCATTTGAATATTGTCTCTTTAAGCAACGGTCTGAGCCTGTTTATCAGAGGACTTGCTGAAAAGGTAGTCCTTGCCGATACGTTTGGTTATATTTTCCGTGAATTACAGCAGATTGCACCCGAAAATATGAGTATGCTCACGGCATGGATGACAACTATTATATTTTCGATGTATCTGTATTTTGAATTATTAGGCTATTCAGAAATGGCTCGTGGTCTGGGGAAATGCTTCGGTTATGAACTGCCGAAAAATTTCAGTCATCCGTTTTTTACATCCAGCATGACAGCTTTCACGAAAAGCTGGAATATCACACTTGTGATGTGGTTTGATACGAATTTCAGAAAGTTGTTATTCCGGAATTATTCTAAAAAATGGACATGTCATCTCGGATTCGTCCTGATGTGGATATTAATCGGCGCATGGTACGGCATGAAACCGCAGTTCATTTTGTGGGGGATTCTAACTGGCTTATTCCTGCTGAATGAAAAGTTATTTCTTGAAAAAATCATCCGGCAGAAATATATTGCAGGTGTCGTCTATACTGCGATAGCTTCGCAGTTTTTATGGGTATTGTTTTTCAGTGACAGTTTCCGGCAGGCCGGCGGATTCTGGAAAGCAATGCTTGGCTTCGGAAACGGGATTCTTGACCAGACCGGAATTTATTTTCTGGTAGCATATCTTGCGCTGATTCTGATGGGATTCTATATTGCAACGGATTTATTCCGGAATATTGCAGAACGTGTAACAGCATCAAAATTCGGACAGAAACTGACGGTATTTATGCCGTTATTTCACAGCATCCTGCTGATATTTTGTCTTGCATCGATGCTGTACGGCAGACAGAGTGAAACTCTCTGGCTGTGGCTGTAACTGAGGGGCGTGTATCATGAAAAAAATTAAAAAACAGCATAAATCCGCACACCGGACAATGCTTTTGATTATCTTGGTTTATCTTACAATTATCATCGGAACAGTCAGGAATTTTAAACTTTCTGAATTTCCTGTTCCGGAAAAGCAGACACTGCTGAACGGCACGTGGACTGGGGAACTGGAAACATTTCTGAAACAGAATCTGGGATTTCATGATATGCTGTTTCAGTTCAAAAGTCAGACAGATTTAATTATCGGCGAAAAAATGATTCAGGGGGTTTATATTACTGATGAAAGATTAATTGAAAAACAAGTTTCGGCAGAAGCCGGAAATGCCGGAATTCTTAATCATTTTTATCAGGAATATCATATTCCGACGTATCTGGTGCTAGTGCCGTCTGCTTCTGAAATTTATGAAAGCACCCTTCCAGCAAATGCCCTCAATGCCAATCAGGAAAAAATGATTAAAAGCATCTATTCCGATACCGAAACCGGAATCCGCTGTGTTGATGCCTATCATATTCTGAGTTCACTGAAAGAAAGTTATATCTATTACCGTACGGATTCTCACTGGACGAGCTATGGAGCGTATTATATCTATCAGTCGGCAATTCAGAAAATGGGTTTTACTCCGGTATCATATCAGAAATATGTGATTTCGCATCTGAGTACGGATTTCAGAGGGGATTTGTATCAGAAAACACTGTATGACGGCATCAAGCCCGATGTTCTGGATTGCTATACTTACGAAAAAGGGAGCGAAATAAAAGATATAAGAGTACGCTATCAGGACGGTACGATTGAAAAGCGTTCTGTTTTATATGACAAATCCGCACTCGAAACGGATGAGATGTATCGTTTTTATCTGGGCGAACCCTGTCAGAGAATGATTATCCGGACAAATCTGGATAACGGAAAAAAACTATTGTTATATAAAGATGATTTCGGAGACTGTATCATTCCGTTTCTGTTACAGCATTACAGTGAAATCTGTATTGTGAATCTGGAACAGACTGGAAATCAGTTTCAGGATGTGGCAGAACCGTCAGACTACACGCAGGCCATGTTTTTATGCAGTGTCAAAAAATGGCAGGAGATTTTTCAGTGAGGAGAAAAAATATGAATAATTATGAATATATAATAAAAACAGGTAATAAAAGCCCTTTGCCGTCCCTCATGTTAATTGCCAAAAAAGATGGAAAAGAACTACAGATAGTAAATGGATTTTTCACACTCGAAGCTTCATGTGCCGAATGGTTATCTAAAATTTTGCATCATATCAAAGCGGTTCTGAATGGAGAAGAAAAAGAATTTAAAGACTGCGGAGAAATTTTTGCTATTTATGTAAATCAGGATAAAAGTCTTGCTGTCGATATGCTTTCCGGCTATAATTATGATGAAAATTATCAGGAATATGATTTCATAAATGACCCCATACCAGATATTTGCGACCGTGAAGAAATCGAAACAGCTGAACTTGAAAAAATTGTTCATGCATGGTATCATGCAGTCATTAGAAGAAAGGGAAATTACATGTTCCGGATTGCGGTCAATGCATCCCGTGAGGAAATCATTTCGATTCTGAAAACGTACTTTCCGACAAAGAATAAATCATCCAGAAGCCACGAAATTTCCAATTATAACGCCGAAATCTATTACAATGAAGAGTATGATGAAACCGTCACGGATGATTTTCTGTATTATCAGACATTTTTAGATTTTTACAGAACTGTTCCCGAAGTTTCTGTAGAAGAACAGATTCAGATTTCCAAAAATATTCGGCAGATTTTCAGAAATCAGGGCTGGAAAGCCGAAATCATTGCAGAATTTGAACATCTTCTATAAAAAATCAGCACACTGTTTTCACGCAGTGTGCTGATGATTTTTTTTAATCAGAAGCGGATTACTTGAAAATTCTGCTGAAATCTGCCTTGAGCTTTTCTTCTGTTGCAACAGCTTCTTCCATAGTTGCGCCCTTTGCGGTGTAGTAGCTCTTGATTTTCGGTTCTGTACCGGACGGACGGATAACAACCTTTGCACCCTGTTCCAAATCGAACACCAGAACATTGGACTTCGGCAGAGTGATGACTGTCTTTTCACCGGTAACAGTATTGACTGTTTCACTTGTCAGATAGTCAGAAACGGATACCACTTTCAGACCGCCGATTTCTGTCGGATGATTGTCACGGAGTTCCTGCATGAGAGAATTCATCTTGTTCATGCCGGATTCGCCGTCAAATTCAAAACTCTGGAGAGAGTGACGGAAAATACCGTATTTCTTATACATGTTTTCACGAGCCTGAAGCATGGAAATGCCCTTTGTACGATAATAAGCAGCCATTTCGCAAATCAGCATGGAAGCAACAACGGCATCCTTATCACGCACATAAGTGCCGGACAGATAGCCATAGCTTTCTTCATAGCCGAATACATAGCGGTTTTCTTCGCCTTTTTCTTCGAGCAGGCCAATCTGTTCGCCGATGAATTTGAATCCGGTCAGTACTTCGATAACTTCTACGCCGTATTCCTTGGCGATTGCCTTAACTAAATCGGTAGTAACAATCGTCTTGACACAAATCGGATTTTTGGGAAGTGTACCATTTTCTTTTCTCTGACTGCAAATATATTCCAGAAGCATTGCACCGACTTCGTTGCCGGAGAACAGAGCATAATCATCACCATCCGGAACAGCAATTCCCACACGGTCAGCATCAGGGTCAGTTGCAAGCAGTAAATCCGGCTTGACTTCATCGCAGTATTTGAGGCCGAGTTCAAGAGCTTCACGGATTTCGGGATTCGGATAGGGGCATGTCGGGAAATGGCCGTCCGGATTTTCCTGTTCTTTTACGACAGTGACATCTTTAATGCCGATTCTGGAAAGAATTTCACGAACGGGCTTATTGCCTGTACCATTGAGGGGGGTATAGACAATTTTCAGACCGCTTTCTGCACAAAGATTTGTGTGAATTCCCTGAGCAAGTACATTCTGATAATAATTTTCAATGACAATCTGCGGAATATAAGATACCATGCCATCAGCAACAGCCTTATCAAAATCGCAGTACTTGACATCATTGAACATATCGAGAGAATTGATTTCAGAGATGACCTGTTCAGCGACTTCAAGTGTAATCTGACAGCCGTCAGCACCATAAGCCTTATAACCGTTATATTTAGAGGGATTATGGCTTGCTGTCACCATGATGCCGGCACTGCATTTCAGGGCACGGACAGCCCATGACAGACAGGGAGTCGGCATCAGTTCGGAATAGATATGCACCTTGATACCGTTTGCAGCAAGTACTGAAGCGGCAGCCTGCGCAAATTTTGTGGATTTGATACGGCTGTCATAAGAGATGGCTACGCTGGGATTCTCAAAAGAAGCCTTGACATAGTTTGCCAGACCCTGCGTTGCACGGCGGACAGTGTAAACGTTCATGCGGTTTGTACCAGCACCGAGCACGCCTCTCAGGCCGCCCGTACCGAATTCCAAATCACGATAGAAACGTTCACGGATTTCATCTTCATTACCTTCAATTTCGAGCAGTTCCGGAAGCAAATCCGAATCATCAACTGCTTTCTGACACCAAGTAGTGTACAGTTCCTTTACAGACATACAGAAACCTCCTAAAATATCAATCTGACAGAAATCAGATATTCTATATTCTATTATAGCATAAAAAGTCAATTTTGAAAAGGGGGTAAACGAGATTTTTTTCAAATTTTTACAATATTTACACATTCCTCTCATAAAATATGCTTGTTTTCGGGCGGAAATGTGATAAGTGGGTAATTTGTTTTTGAAATCCGGATAAATTTTATTCAAAATGATGATGATGATTTTTTAGCAGATTTCAAGTCGTTGACGATATTTTGAAGATGAACGATTTCTTCCATGCTCAGTCCGGAGACATCAATAGAATTTTGTGGCTCTATGCCAAGCAGATAGTCTGTACTGACGGAGAAAGTTTCTGCAATTTTTTTGAGCATATCGACAGAAGGTTGAATTTCAGCACTTTCCCATTTACTGACACATTGTTTTGTTATATTGAGTTTCCATGCAAATTGAACTTGATTCATTTTTAGAGAAAGTCTCAATTCTTTAATACGTTCATAAAACATAGGCAGTTTCCTTTCTGGTCAATTATTTTAATATTATTGTAAATCAGTAATTGACAAAATAAAACTTTTGTGGTAAACTGGTAATTGACTTTTAGATAAAAGGAGTAATTTACATGCCCGATTATAAGGAATTATTTTACCAGTCGCAGGCAGAACTTGCGGACATCGAAGAAGAATTAAAAAGGATGGTTCTGAAAATTCAAAGGGTGATGCGTGAGGCGGAAGAAGAAATCATTTCTGAAAATAATGGTGAAAATTCACAAAAAGAAACATGAATTATTAAATTTCTTTTGCTTGACAAACTTGGAAAAGTGTGCTATAATAATAAAGCTGTCGGACGAGAACGAACGACAGAGAAAAGATACCACGAAAAAAATTCAAAAAAGTTTGAAAAAAAGACTTGACAAACTGAATGAAATGTGATATAATAAGAAAGTCGCCGTGAGCCGGACGGGAGTCGCAGAGCCACGGAGGACGAAAGAAAAATCACATTTTCAGAAAAGCTTCTGAAAAAAAGCTTTTCAAAAAAGTTTGAAAAAAGACTTGACAAACAAAAGAAAATGTGGTATAATAAATAAGTCGGTTGGCGATAAAGAGAAATCGAAAATCGGCACTGCATCTTGAAAAGTGAACAATACTAAAGGCAAGAAAAGATAACTGAACCCTTAGTTAATTCTTTGAATTAATTTTTAAGAGAAGTCAGAAAAAAGACTATAAAAGAGAACAGTAATTTGCGAGCGAATCGTAATTGAGCTGATTTTAATTTCCGGAAGATATCTGGAATTGAGATACAAACTTATAAAGAGTTTGATCCTGGCTCAGGACGAACGCTGGC
>JAFRMZ010000029.1 GCA_017430465.1 Oscillospiraceae bacterium | reverse complement strand
GGCTGTCCGGAAGAACTTACAAAAGTTCTGAGCGAAACTGACGGCTGGCTTGATGATTTCATTATCTTATCGAAGTATTTTGACTGGTTTATCATTCATGATGATATTGCAGAATGTGCATTTCTGTACCGCCGTTTTGTGCATAATGCTGAATCAATCCAATAAGAAAATACTTTAGTTTTCGTCATAATCAACAAAAAACAGCACTCTTTTTAAGAGCGCTGTTTTTTGTTATTCTTCTAAGAGCCGGATAGCATTTTGATATTTCTCAACCCGTTTGAGAGCCTTCTCATCTATGGTATCCAGTCTTGATAAATCACTGTTATGGTACAAATCCGCAAGCTTGACAGCTTTTGCAACCGGATTTTCTTTGATTTTCAGGATATATTCTGTATAATCAAAATCTGTTTTTGGATGAGTCAGCAGGGAAACGGCTTGAATGACTGTTTCAGAAAAACCATGCTTTTTTAAGTCTTCAAAAGTATACTCTGTATCTTCAATAACGTCATGAAGCAGAGCAGTGACAATGGTTTCTTCTGAGTGCATCTGTTCCGCAAGGTGAAACGGATGAAATACATAGGGAATATTGCTTTTATCAACTTGATTCTTGTGCGCTGTAAAGCACAGCTTTAAAGCTTTCTTGACTTGCTCTGTATAAATCATACTTATAATTCCTCGTCAGGTTCGACATAGACCGGCAGGGGCGGAGCTGTTTCCGGCATATCAGGTTCAGGCGGATTTGTGATAACAATTGGCGGTGCTGTTTCAGGCGGATAGGTTATTACTTCCGGTTCAGTATAAACCGGAATGGGAGGAGCTGTTTCCGGAGCTGGTGTTTCTATCGGGACGGTTTCTGTTTTTCTGGTAGTTGCAATTGTTTCGATGTGTCTCAGTGTAGTTTCTGCATGTTCTGTTCCGGCAGTAGTAGTTTTTTCGGTATCTGTAGTAGTTCTTTCAGTATTGGTGTATTTTCTTCCGGATTCTGTATCAGTGCCAACAGTTGTAAAAGTAGTCATCGTTTCAGATTCGCTGGATTTGGATACAGCAGTAGTATAATATTTTTCTGATTTCTTTGTTTCGTAGAAATCAGATTCCTGAAATCCGGCAGTAGTTGTTGAAAAATTGGTTGTTGTGTGTCTGGCAGTTGTTACCAAATCCAGAACTTTTTCAGTAGTTGTAACAGCAGTCGTAGAAGTGGTTTGCAATTCGTTCTGAATGTAATTTGTATTATTTTGTGGATTTCGTTTTGCAAGGTTCACGAAACCAAATCCTAATACAGTGATGATTGCAATAATCAAAACGGCAATCAAAAAGATGGGAGCGATTCTGGAAATAGCAGATTCAGATTCTGTTTCTTCGTATTCGTCTTCAACAGGGACATCAATATCCATATCACGATTGTGATGATGCTGTGCCATAGTAAACAAACTCCTTTTACAATAAAATAATAGATAAGATAGAACAGCGTACTTTATTTTTTATTCTATCACAAATAAGAAAAAATGTCAAGAGGGAGAATCAACTCAAACTTACACCAAATATAAATTTTGCGCAATTTCTGATATAAAAGTTTCCGCACTTCTGAAAATATGCTTTTCAGAGTGCGGATTTGCTGTTTTGCTGATTATTATATTTTTATGGAATATTATCCGGCAATTGTTCTTCCGCATTTGCGAATTCTTCCTCCGGATTTTGTTCCGGCGATGGAATTTCTTCCGGAATATCCGGCGAAGCATATACATAAGTGAACTTCGGAGATTTCAGCTCGAATTCATAACGGAACGCATCGCCACGGACAGTTATCTGTCCGTCTATGATGACTTGTTTAGCATAACCGCCATTGCCCTCTATAATCTGAATCCAGTTCTGAGGATTATCAGAAAGCGTTATGTGATACGCATTCTGAATAATATTTCTGACTTCTTCTGTAGTAAAATATTTCACTTCTCCGTAATGAGGGTCATACTGCGAGTCATAATCGCTGGAAACACTGCGGAGATACGGCATATTCATAGAGAAAATATCATTGCTGTCGGCGGTCAGGTCTCCGCAGGATGCGCCGAACATCGTCATTGCAAACGTATCGTTATAATACAGTGCTTCGCCGAGTACGGATGCACAGGCATCTATAATATTTTGTGCAGGATTCGGCTTACCTTTGAGGTCGTGGGCATCGTTATTATAGTACTTGATATAGGTATAAACGGCTACTGCCTGCGCTTTAATGGCTTCAGTGCTGAAGGAAGGTCCTACTTCCCTGTTGACAATTTCGGCTACTTGCTGGAGGGCGTTTCCCGGAACACCCTGTACGGTAATCATTTCAGTTTCAGCGGTTTCAGTATTTTTGAGAACTGTTCCCGGATAATAATGAAATAAAATATCCTGATAGTTCCATCCGCCGTAAATAGCATAAAAATTTGCGCCGTTCTGACTCATGCCAACACAATGACCCCATCCATAAGTAGTGAATGCAAAATTTCCTGATGGAACATCTTCGACATTTACGGCAGAAGGTGTCGGGGCGTTTGAAATGACAATATCTTCCCTGCTATCATCAGATATAAGAATAGCTTCCCTGTTTTCGGAAATTTCGACAGTCTGATAGGAAATCAAAGAAAAATCGCCATAATCAGACAGCGTTTTCTTATTCCATTTCACAGAAGAATTTGTATTCTCGGTAGGTTCAGAATGACTTATGATTTCGACATTGCTTAATTTTTCACCTGTTTCAGCAATCACCGGAAGGGAGAGCCTTCCGGTG
>JAFRMZ010000256.1 GCA_017430465.1 Oscillospiraceae bacterium | reverse complement strand
TTCACGGACATTCTGCTTTCTGGAATCGCTGTCGCCTTTTCCACCGGATGTGCCAGAATTCAGGTCATTAGCGAACTCTTCAAAAATTGTCAGCGTTCGGGCTGGGTCAAAATCGAACACATAGGCATTCTGTTTGATATGTAAAATGCCCTCCTCCTGATACCGCCAAGGATTCTGTGCACGGAATGCCGCCTGCATATACAGTGCCGGACTCTTGATATTCGACAGCATTAAAACCGCTGTCCATTCCGGAACGGTGATTCCTGTTGTCAATTGCCCTACTGAAATTGTGATAGTTTTATCATTTTTACTGATAGCTTCACGGACTTTGTCAAATGCCTTTTTTGTTTCGTCTTCGATAGAAAGTTTCCCGTCTCCGGCGGCTACTATAATTTCATATTCGCTAAAAATCGGGTGATTTTGTAATTTTTTCGCTAATGCCTTTGCACTGTCCACACGGTCTAATAACCAGAATGTGTGTTTTAATTCTGCACGGAGTTCAGGGGTCGAAAAGGGAAATTTTTTCTGTGTCGTGAGGGCATTCAGGAAATTATCAACAGAATCTTCGTACAGGAAATTTCCGTCCTTTTTCGTGCCGAAAAATAAATTCAGGTCAAAGGCATATTCTTCCGTTTCGCCGTCAATTTCAACACCCTGTTCCAACTGCTCCTGAATGATTTCACTCATCTGATACGTGAATAAATTCAATTGAGGTAAATTTTCATAGGGGTTGTTCTGTTCGGGATTATCCCAATTCTGCTTTGCTTTCTGTTCGTCTGCATATGTCCAGTTATAGATAGCATCAGACGAGAATTTGTCATTTGCAAGAGCCTTGAACGGTGTTCCCGATAAATGCAGGGTGAATTGTCTCTTAATCTGACGGAATGCAATATCCGTTTTGGATGTGTCCACACCCTCGTGAGCTTCGTCAATGATTAACAAAGCCCACTGCATATCGACAACTTCTTTCAGCTTGTCATAATTTCCGCCGAAATAGAGCGAGCCTTTCAAATCCTGCAAACTTACAAATTCGATACAGTCCATTGGTTTTGTCAGCAAACTTTCTGTATACTGCTTTCTTGTCAGAACATAGGGCTTTTTCGCAAGTGCGGAAACTTCACTCACAAAACTGAACCCTGATTCCGTGCCGAGAAATTTTACATAATCCTCATACCATGAATTAGCAATTGCCGGACGATTTGTCACAATCAAGATATTGCAAGCCCTTTCTGACTGCGATTTCAGACGCTTGCAGAGGTCATAAGTTGCCAGTGTTTTGCCGAAACGTGGCTTTGCATTCCAGAGGAATTCGCCTTTTTCGTGAGTCTGGAAATAATCAAAAGTCTGTGAAACTGCCTGTTCCTGTTCGTTTCGGAGGTCATAGGCAACCGTGCCGAGCGTATCAAGAATGCCCTTGTTTCTGCGGAATTTCGAGTACATCAGAAAAGATTCATCACCGCTGATTCTGAACCATTCCGGCGGTTTTTTGTCGCCCTCTAAAGGTTTCATGCGTTCAATGCCCTGTTTCTGCAAATAAGCATGAAAATCAGAATCGTGAAAATAGGTCTTGCCATCGGCGAAAACAGCAATATCTGACCATTCTGTCACATGGGGAATGTGTGCGGTTTTGAGTTGCTGTGCAATGCGTTTTTCTACGTCATCCTGTTCGGTGTAGCCGATTTTGACCCAGCCTTGATTTGTCGTGACCGTGGGAGTAGAGTAGCAATAACAGCGAGGTATTGCGTTTTTTGTGGTTTGAATGCTGATTTTTGCCATCAATTACACCCCTTTCAAAAAATCCTCTGGCGAAATCGCTTTCACCGGACTTTTTTCAAAATCCTTGATATTCCGTGTAATAATACAATCAGCTCCGGCTTTTACAGCACATTCCGCCTGTACACAGTCTTCAAAATCTTTGAAATCATTATTTTTGAGAGAATGTCTAATCATATCGCTGTCTATGCTGACAAGTTTAAATAATTCCGATAATTCTGTCAATTTTTCCCTTCGCTGGTTTGCATCAGGAATACTTTTACGCAGAATAAAAAACAAATTGAGGATACTATGCACAGCTACATAACCATCAAATTGTTCAGTCGAACAAAGGCGAATCACCTCAGTTGAATCTGTTGCAAACGGTTCTCGCCCTGAAAGGTAATCAAGCAAAACATTTGTATCAATTAAAATTTTCATATGCCATACCTCTCATCAAGATAGTCAAGCAATTCTTGTTTTTCGTCAAAATCAGGCGGCAGTGTAACTTTGTTTGCTAAGATGTGTTCAAATGCCGCTTTTTTCCTTGCCAATCTCTCAGCTTTTTCTGTATCTTTGTTTTCTGTTTTGTCCTCTTTTGTTTCGTATAAGCGGCTAAATATCGCAATAAATAATTCGAGGTCGTTTTCAGTCAGCTTATCAAACAGCGTTGCTGCAATTTCTTTTGTACTCATATTATTCCATCTCCTTCACATGAGTTTCGATAAAGTCAATTTCTTCCGGTGTCAAGCCATATTTTGCATAGAGCTGTCTGTCAATGTCGGGGATAGGCTGTGTCCAGTCAATGTCAGAGTTGGCGGTGAAATCTTGCAGGGGGACAAGTCGCCATTTTTCAGGTGGGTTATGTTGGGTGATTTTTAGAAGTCCCAACATAGTACGAGCAAATTTGGATTTAATATATTTTATGCAATTATTAGCTTCTTCTTCTGTATCAAATGCACCTATACCAATGAAAGACTGGGTATAGCCACATAATGGCTTTTCGCAAAGCGGTGAACTTAATACTTCTCCGATTGCTCCTGAACCATTTGCAGCAGGTATAAAAACTTTATACTTAAAAATATTTTCGTGCGTTAAATCCATAAATTTCCTTGGAAAATAACGCCATACTCTTTTATTTTTGATTAGTCCTAAAATAATCAAATCATCATCATTCTGTTTTTCTGCTGTAAATAACGAAACCTTATCAAAAATATTATTTCTGAATCTTTTATCTTTCCCATTGCTTCCAATAATAGACTGATATTCTGGATATTCTGCATATAACGCATCTAAATCAAATTTATTCTGGTTATAGATAATTGAAAACAGGCTGTCATTTTCATTAACAGGAGCAGCTTTTACACGGATACTGTTCATTTCTTCAAATGGGCTGAATATTTCAATAGCACCATAATTTTTTGTTGTGTCACGGTAAGTAATCGCAACACCGCCTTTAATATCAGTATTCTTAAAAATATTAGCACTATTCTGCTCAAAATGCATAACTTTAAAATGTGGGTCTTTTAACATTTTTTCATTCCATTCTTTTGGAGTTGCTCCGGCATTGAATAAAAATCTTGCAGGTGTAATCAATTCGACTTTATCAGAAATAGAAAATGCTGCATCATAAAAGAAATGATAAATCGGTTTATCACTTGTACTTGTGCCGGGTGCTTCCTCCTGATATGGCGGATTTCCAATCACAAAATCAAATTTCATTGTGTTATTTCCCTCCTTAATGTCCCTGAACAGCAGGGGCTTTTTTTTACGCCAGTCGTATATTTTGCAGTCGTCTGCTTCCAAGTCAACAGGTTCATCATCAAACCAAGAAAACTGGTGAAACTCCTCACCCATCGCCCCCAATGGGACAGTATTCTGCAAACCGTCCATCTGCCAGATGTTCCGAACGATAATATTCGTGAGTGCATTCAATTCCTCGTCAGTCGCTGACCGCTGAAAATATTCCTGCAAATAATCACAAAAAGTTATCAATAAATTACTTCTTGCAATCAGCAGATTATCCCCCTGAAATTCATAGCCGTATGTGTTCTGATAAGCCTTGTAAGCCCATTCAAGCCAAATATCAGCATTTTCTTTCGGGATTGCCTGCAATTTCCTGTCAAGCATTCCGACACGTTCCGGAAGGGGAATCAATTCGCCTGTGGTCGTGTCGTATCTCGTCACTAAAAACGGAGCTTCTCCGCAGGTGATTTCCAGAATGCGGAGCTTGACGAAATCTTCCCAATTATCGTAGAAAATCAAATCATTCATTTTCTTCACAATCCAGATAGGAGTGAACACTTCCGCTTTGGAGCGTGTGCGCTCGGACTGTTCCGCCATATCTTTTAAAACTCTGGGCTGAATGGAAATCATGGAAAAACTGCCTAATTTTTCAGCATTCATTTCATCAGACGCCAGACAGCCGTAATCACTGTAAGCATCTGTCGCATAGATGATATTTTTTCCAGTTGTTTTGTCTTTCAACAGCTTTGAAAGAACATTTTTCACCGGATACTTGGTAAGTTCAATCAGTTCATTCAAGATAGTTCCTCCTGCTGTGATAATTTGTTTTTATGATACCACATCATTTAAAAAACCGTACCTTCCTTCGGAATATCCCTTTGTAAACGTAATCAGATTGACCCCTTCAGATTCATAATCCAAATCTGGAATGTGAATGAGATTTTCCAATATGATAATCTGCCCCACATCCTTTTGCTTCATGATATAGCGGAACAGACCTGTGCGCATACTTTCCGGAGCAGCATCTTCTACACCTTGGTCTAAGCCTATTAGTGGAGTATCAACGATTAGAAAGCCGGGGTCAAATTTTGCTTTTTCAGAAAAATATCGCCTGAATACCAATGAAGTAACAGTGTTGATAAATGCACAGTAACCTAATCTCTGATAATTTGTCTTTTTGTGACCGTCAATTTCTACATCAAAGTAGGAAATGTTGAATCTTGCAGTTGTGGGTGTAGGGTCAAAACAGCACTCACTTAAAATCTCCATATACAGATTGTCGATTTCTGCTTGAAATTCTGATGTGAAATATTCTTTTGGATGATACTTCACATCAGATTCTTTTTCTTCCGGCAAACTTCGTAGGTCTGTTTCCAAATCAGGAGCAAAAGTTTTAATTACATCCAATTCTTTTTTATCTGTAAATAGGAGCGATATTGAGTTATGAGTTCTTGTAAAGCCTTGATTTTGGGCTGCAATTCAGCATCAATGCACTGCTTTATGGATTCCTGCCGTTCTTTTAATTTCTTGATTTCAGCATCAATATTCTGCTTTTCAATGGTTATTTCCTGCTCTATTTCCGCAAGGTCATTCATTTGTTTGATGATTCTTGAAAGTTCTGCTCGTGCAGAGTCAATATAAGATTCTTTTTTTCGTGGTATGATTTTACCTTCGCAGAAAGGACAGGTGGCATTGGTTGGAAGGGATTTAGTTACCATTTCGCCGTCAACGATAAAATTCAGTCGTTTAATGTCAGAAATATATTGTGTCTTTAGTTCGTGGTAGCGAAATAACAGCATTTTTGATTCAGAGTCCTTATTTTGCAATTCCTGCAGCTGTTCTACCAGTTTTCGTCTTTCTTCTACAAGCTCTTGAATTTGAGTTTCTATATTATTAACATCGTCAAGTGCTTGTCGCATTGCTTTCTCAATGTCGACACCCTCAAAGAGTTTCATCTGTTCTTCTAAATCGTTACGTTTTTTGGTAGTTGTACTTATTCTCTTATTGATGTAATCCTCTACAGCTTTTTTCCTTGCCACACGAATTTCAAGTTTTGTCTGTGTCTTAGCTTCCGATAAATTTTCGCCGTTCAAAAGCAACAACAAAGCCGAAAGAAACGGCGTTTTTGCTGTTTTTTCCTCTGGCTCTATAATGGAAGTTTCACTGCCGATGTCGGTATGAATGAACATGAGCATTCCTAAAAATGTGCGAATAGTAAGCTGTCGCTTTTTAAAGTCTTTATTTTGAATAATCCCACAAGGAACATTAATCCCCATTGATGATAAAAGCAAATCGGATAGAACTGGATGTTTATTATTCTTATTTCGTTTCAGATCGTATAAACCGTTTTCAGCATCAGGGATTGTTGTGGAGACAGTAACCTGATTTTTTTGAAAAACCCGATTAATCGTAATTTCTCCTTTTGGAGTTGATATTACAACCTCAATTTCATTGTATCCGAAGCTTTCATCAATCGGCAGTTTGGAAGCTCCTAAAGCATAATCAATACAGCGAATGATTGCAGTTTTACCTGTGTTTGAGCGTCCTTGAATAATATTAACACCCTGTTTGAGTTCAATAATTGAGTCGGTTTTTCCTTCTCCTTTAACAGTAATCTTTTCAAAATACATTATATTAACCTCGTATTAGCTGAACCGACTTCCGATTAATATCCGATAC
>JAFRMZ010000255.1 GCA_017430465.1 Oscillospiraceae bacterium | reverse complement strand
TCCGGCGCACGTCCGCACTGGCTGGCCGAAACCTATCCGGAAGTGCTCCGCACAGATGATACCGGCCGGAAAGCCCTGTTCGGACAGAGAGAAAATCATTGTCCGACATCGCCGGCCTATCGGGAACGGGTCAGAATAATTGATACCAGACTTGCCAAACATTATGCCAAGCATCCGGCCGTGATTCTCTGGCATATCTCAAACGAATTCTGCGGAGAATGTCATTGTGAACTCTGTCAGAATGCGTTCCGGAACTGGCTGAAAGAAAAATATCATACACTGGATAATCTCAATCATGCATGGTGGTCGCATTTCTGGTCGCATACTTATACGGATTGGAATCAGATACACAGTCCTTCGCCGATTGGAGAAACTGCCGTGCATGGTCTGAATCTTGACTGGAAACGCTTCGTCACGTATCAGAGCACGGATTTCATGAATGCCGAAATTGAAGCCGTTAAGGCCGTGAATCCCCAAATTCCAGTAACTACCAACATGATGGGCATGTATGCCTATGGTCTGGACTATACTGCCATGAGCCGGAAACTGGACGTCATTTCATGGGACTGCTATCCGGAATGGCACGCACCATGGGGAAATGATAACGTTTCGATTATCGAAAGCCTTTCTCATGACATGATGCGTGCTCTGAAACAGCGTTCCTTCCTGCTGATGGAGTGCACGCCCAGCACGACTAACTGGAGAGCTGTCAGCAAGCTGAAAAAGCCCGGTATGCATGAATTATCTGTCGTGAATGCCATCGCACACGGCGCAGATTCCGGTATGTATTTTCAGATTCGGCAAAGTCGGGGAAGCTGTGAAAAATTCCATTCTGCCGTAATCTCTCATACCGGAACGGATAACACCAGAACATTCCGTGAAGTTTCCAAAACCGGGGCATTGTTGCAGAAAATAGAATCTGCTGTCTACGGAACAAGTACCCCTGCCAGAACAGCGATTATTTTCGATGCTGAAGTGAAATGGGCATTGGATGTCATTCAGGGTATCCGTAACGCCGGTCTGAACTATTTCGGTGAAATTCAGAAATGCTACCGGTATTTCTGGAAAAACGGAATCAATACGGATATTGTCGACCAGACTGCTGATTTTTCCGGCTATGAACTGGTTATCGCTCCGATGCTGTATCTGTTCCGTTCGGGCATTCAGGAAAAACTGAGAAAATTTGTCGAAAACGGCGGTACACTTGTAACAACGGCATTCACGGGTATCGTGAATGAAACGGATTTGTGCTTCCTCGGCGAAGCAACAGAAGAAAAACTAAGTGATGTCATGGGCTTCTGGATTGAAGAAACAGACGCACTTTATGACGGTGAACATAATTTTCTGTCCTATCAGGATATGAGCTATGAACTATCCGATATTTGTGAGATTCTGCACCCGACAACCTGCAAAACGCTCGGTACGTATCAGAAAGATTATTATCAGAATCAGCCGGCACTGACACTCAATGCATTCGGCAGAGGGCTGGCTTATCATATTGCATCATGCGCTGAAGAAAAATTTCTGGATGATTTCTTCGCAGAACTCGTTCCCCAGCTAAATCTGGAACGTGCAATGGAAACGACTGTTCCGGAACATTGCTCCCTGACATGGCGTGAGGATGAAAACGGCAGAAGAATTATTTTCGTCCAGAATTATGAAGCTCCCGAACAGGAAATTCTTCTTGACAAGCCGTATGAAGATATTCTTACAGGCGAAATCTGTCAGGATGCTGTCAGAATCAAAGGCTTTTCGTTCCGGATTCTAAGAAGCAGGAAGGAGAATGTGAATGCATGAATTCAGATATACCCTCCTGAAAATGTTTTCTCTCGAAGCTGATACCGCCACGCATGAGGAGATTAAAAAACGTATCCTAAGCGGAGGACAGGTCACCGGCACAAATATGTGTATTCTGATATGTGCAATTCTGATAGCTTCTGTCGGGCTGAATGTCGGCTCGACTGCCGTGATTATCGGTGCAATGCTGATTTCTCCGCTGATGGGAAGTATTCTGGCAATGGCTTACGGAGTAGCTTCGGCGAACAAATCGCAGTTTCTTAGAAATTTTTACGGATTTATTCTGCAATTGTTAATCAGCACACTGGTTTCAACAGTTTATTTTCTGCTGTCACCGATTAATGAACCGACTTCTGAACTTCTTGCCAGAACCCAGCCCAGCTTTTATGATGTCATCATTGCTACGGCCGGAGGATTTGCCGGCATCATCGGGAGTACCCGAAGCGATAAGGCTAATAATGTCATACCGGGGGTGGCAATTGCCACCGCCCTGATGCCTCCGGTCTGTACCTGCGGATATTCAATCGCCCACGGACAATGGGAAATGCTTTCCGGCGCATTGTATTTATTTATTGTAAACTGCTATTTTATTTTCGTTTCAGCAGTCGTGATTCTCGATTTGCTGAAAATTCCGAAAGTCAACACGTTTACGGAACAGCAGTGGAAACGTCTGAAAAAAGCTATCATCCGGAATACAATTCTTGTGCTGATTCCCAGTATTTTCTTCACGTTCATGATGTTCAGCGATAAACACTGAAAGAATCAGGCCTGTTTTACACACAAGGTGAAACAGGCCTGATGTTTAATCTGTACTGCGAATCTGGTCAGTCAGAGGAATTTTCTCCATAGATTTCAGAGGAATCAGCGAGGAAATAAATGCAATGACAAAGGCAAACAGCATTGCCAGCAGAATTTTCGGCAGAGGTTCTGCATAATTGATAATATTCACAACAGAAAATACAATTTCGTCATCAGCATTCCGGACATCCATAAATTTTAGAAAACGCCCCGTCAGAATAAGAAGAAGTTCGCACAGAATCGTGGAAGAAATACCGGCTGTCAGCGCATACTGAATGCATTCAATAACTGTCATGCCATAAAGCTGACCCCGTGTCATGCCGAGACATTGCAGGGAAGCAAGTTCCGTTTTCCGGTTGAGGAGACCTGTCGAAACAATGTTTATCATGTTGATGACTGCAATCAGAATAAACATGATATTCAGGCAGTTCAGGCCGATTTCTATCGAAGAATATAATACATCGTACTGATGGCGCTCCTGATAATAATCATTGATATAATCTTCATCCTGCCGTATGGTGTTCAGTCCATGGATGAAATCAAGTACTTTCTGATGGTCTTTGATGTCAGCAAGTTTCAGTGAAAAACTGTCTGAATAGTTCGACATGTCGTAATTCTGATAAAGCTGATAATCCTTTTCCTGATACAGCGTAATCGGTGCAGTCAGAAAGACGATATTTTCCGGCTTGCTATACCATTTTGCTTCCTCCGAAGGCAGTGCCGTGCGGTATGCAACAGGGAATTCTACTGAAAAATCGGTGTCTATTTTTTCAGTCTGCTTGTACTGGAACAGCTTGTCAATTCCAAACGTATCGCCGTCAGGGAGGTTTTCTCCGGAAAGGATATAACCGCCGGACTTTTTTAATTCTTCATAAGAAACAGGCATATTCTCTTTAAATAAATGCAGATAGTCGCTTTCGTTGACATATCTGATAAAAACTATTTTTTCTCCGGCATTTGCGCTGAAAATAACAGAATATCTTATCTCTGAAAAATAACCGCTGTTTTCCAGCACTTCCGCTGTCTGGAAAAAAGTGTCTGTCCCGTCTGCACGTTCAGTAAAAATAAGTAAATCGTAATCGATGCCGTCAAAAAGTTCATCAAACATTTTGTTCTGCGCAATGTGCGCCTTTTCCATGATAATCGAAACAGATGCAAACAGCGTGATGGAAACCGAAAGCGAAAGTACAGTGATAAAAAAACGTTTCGGCTGACGACGGTTGTTTCTGGATGCAAGATAACCTTTCCAGCCAAACAGCAGACCGAACAAAGAATGTTTCCGGACTTTCATAATCTTGTTGCTCCGGTTGCTGACCGCCTGAATCGGTGTCATCCGGATAACTCTCATCCCCGTGCCGTATGCCGAAAGCAAAACCCATACCAGCCCTGTAATACCAGAAATTACCAGAAGCAGAGCATTAAGATGATAATGTAGCAGAGCTTCCTGACCTTCATGCAGAAAAGTTTCTGCAATACCGCTGGTCAGAATCGCTCTGAATGCCACATATCCGATACCGACTCCGGAAAGCAGTCCCAGCGGTACGCCGATACAGGACAGGAACAGGCCTTCATAAGTGATAATTCTTACAATCTGCTGAGGCGTTGCCCCGATGGACTGCAATACTCCGAACTGCCGTTCCCGTTCTTTGGAAGATACTTCAAAAGCGGTATCAATAACCATGCGGAGCGCAATAGCCAGAAACATCACAAAAACATAGAATATTGCAAAAATCTGCACGGCCGATGCTCTTGCCTCCAGCGTAATCATGTCGTAATTTATCAGCAGATTATTGACTTCAAGCTGTTCGTCTTTGTTGATGTCCAGTTTCGGCCAGTAATCATCAATATCTTTTGTATAGTTATATTCTGTATAGTCTTTGAGCAGTAATTCGACACTGCATG
>JAFRMZ010000003.1 GCA_017430465.1 Oscillospiraceae bacterium | reverse complement strand
TGAGGACACGGACACAGAGCAGATTTCCCATAGTATCTGTTACAATATGTCGTTTTCTTACTTTTGTTTTTTTCCGCCGTCATAGCCGGTTCCTTCATTTGCAGATGCTGTTTTTGTGCTTTGGGAATCAATCAGGGCATACGTTGGCTCTGCCTTTTTTCCTGCACGGATGCGTACTTTTTTTACTAATGCCTGCTGTATTTTCAGCCATGTTCCGTTCAGACATGCCCGGCGATAAAAGCTGTATACTGTTTTCCATTTTGGAAAATCTACGGGCAGATTTCTCCACTGGCAACCTGTTTTGACAAAGTACAGCACAGCATTTACCTGTTCTCTTTTTTCCTCCACACAGCGATAATTTTCTTCTTTCAGTATTTCTTTTACACTTTCCCACTGACTGTCTGACATATCACTTGTATAGATCTTTTCGTATTCCATCCTCATTCTTCTTTCTATTTTATTTCCTTTATTATATCACGATTCCCTTGTGAAGACAAGTTCTCAGAATGGTATGTCTTTTTTATGCAAAATTGAAGCCATATCCTGCAATGATACCAATTACAGCAGATAAAACAATAATTGCAATCGGGTGAACTTTTTTGAAAGCAAGAATGGTAGAAAGAAGAAATATGCTGAAAGATATCCAGAATTGTATTTCTGAAAATATGTCAGTTTTAAAGCCGTCTGAAAAAAATACTGTGATTCCGACAGAAAGAAAAGAAGAAGCAATCATTCCAATCACTGCCGGTTTCAAGCCGTTCATGATACCTGAAACTGCTTTGCTTTTCCGAAATTTTTCAAAACATTTTGCAACAATCAAAATAATTATAAAAGACGGAAGAATCACTCCGAATGTTGCACATAACGCTCCCAATATTCCACCTGTTCTGATGCCGACAAAAGTCGCCATATTGACTGCAAGAGGTCCGGGTGTGCTTTCACTGACTGCAATAAAGTTTACAAGTTCTTCCTGTGTGAGCCACTGATGACGCTCCACTTCTGACTGTATCAACGGAAGCATCGCATAACCTCCGCCGAATGTGAATGCCCCTATTTTCAGGAATGTCAGAAACAATTCAATCAGAATCATAGTTCTGCTCCTTTCTGTAAATCCATGACCGCAGCAGCCCAAATACTGCACAGCCTATGATAACACAGACGGCATCTATCTTTAAAAAAGCAGTCAAAATCAGTGAAACAGCCATCACCACATAGGAGAAAATATTTTTTTCTGATGCCTGAAACATGGAATACAAGGCTTTCAAAATCAGGGCAAGCACTCCGGCACGGATTCCCATAAATGCATACTGCACTGCCCTGAAATCCTGAAATTCTTTCAACACCATAGAAATCAGCGAAATAATCAGAAAAGACGGAAGCACAACACCAAATGTAGCAGCACAAGCTCCTGAAAATCCTGATGTACGATAGCCTACAAATGTTGCTGCATTGATTGCAACCGGTCCGGGAGTAGACTCTGCAACTGCAACAATTTCCAGCAAATCTTTTTCATTCAGCCATTGATGCCGAATGCAGATTTCCTGCTGTATCATAGGAATCATGGCATAGCCTCCGCCAAATGTAAATGCTCCGATTTTCAGAAATGTCAGAAATAAATCAATATTTTTATGCATTAAATTCATTCACTCCTATTTCGTTCAGGAAAATCAAATTTGACCTGCCTGTCGTTTTTGTCGAGATACAGCACAGCAGAAAATGATTTCCCTGCTTTGGATTTAAAGCCTTTTATCAAGGTTGTCCGTCCTTTGGTCAGAATAGCTGAAATCTGAGAAACTGTCAGCTTTTTCTTACAAATTTCAGAATTGATTTTAAATCCGCAGTTGGAATTACTGCACTGATAGCTGTAACGCATTGGATTCATCAGCGAATTGCAGAACGAACAATGCAGATTTTTTTCCTGTTCGGAAGTGAAATCAAACGTGATTTCACCTGTTTCCCGATTCAGAACAAGATATGCATTAAATTTTTCCCCTGCTTTGGACTGAAAACCTTTCACAAGATTGGAACGCCCTTTTTTCAGAAGCTGTAAAATAATTTCTTCCGAAAGACGGACTTTGCAGATATAAGTACTTATGTGAAACTGACATTCCGGACATTTGCAGACGGTTGAAAGCCTTGTCAGCGGTTTTCCGCAGTTCGGACAAAATAAATCCGTTTGTGTGCCGTTTGAAAAATGCTGTTCCGGAGCATTTGCCACGGCTGAAAACCATTCTCTTGTAACCTGTGAAATTTCTCTGATAAACTGCGAATAATCGGCTTTTCCCATAGCAATCTGATTCAGTTTCATTTCCCAGTCACCTGTCATGTCAGCAGATTTGATATTTTCAACAGGAAGTGTATCAATCAGGAAAATGCCCTTATCAGTGGGGAAAATTGTCTTTCCCTGTAACATCAGATAATTTTTATTAAACAAGCCTTTGAGAATCGGCGCACGGGTGGCATCTGTGCCAAGTCCTTTCTTCTGCATTTTCATCAGAGTGCAGATTTCTTCATCTTCAATATGCTGTCCTGCGAGTTCCATTGCAGAAAGCAAAGTCGCTTCCGTGTAGCGTTCAGGTGGCTGTGTTTCGCCCTCTCTGATGAAATATTCACCGTTCATGATTTCCCCTTTCTGCATCAGCGG
>JAFRMZ010000254.1 GCA_017430465.1 Oscillospiraceae bacterium | reverse complement strand
TCTTTCTGACAAGTACGTTTTCTTTCAGCATTTTGCCCATATTCTGCGCAGATACAATAGCAATCATCAAGGGTAGACCTTCCGGAACAGCCATAACAATGATGATAACCGCTAAGATAACCGCTTCTACCAAGTCGGTCAGAATGCCGGTGATGTCAGAGAAATAAGCCGCTGCACCGCCGTCATTGTTCACAATACACTGAATCATGAACGCAATCGCAATAGCTGCGCCGCCGACATAACCGAAGACACTAATCTGATTGGCAAGTTTGCCGAGCTTTAATTTCAGCGGTGTTTCTCTGTCCTCATCTGTCTGGAGTTCCTTTGCGATTTCGCCGTAGATGGTTTTATCTCCGACAGTAGTCGTCTGCATCACGGAGTTGCCGGAGCATACCACAGCACCTCTAAATACTTTGTTCGGATGTAAGAAGTCACGGCTTGCGCCTGCTTCTTCGGTTACTTCTTCAACAGGTTCTTTCTTGGCTTCTTCGGATTCGCCGTTCAGAACAGACTGGTCAACTTTGATATTGCCGTCAATCAGAACACCATCAGCCGGAATCTTGTCACCGGACTGCAGCAGAACGGCATCACCGACAACAATTTCATCAATCGGGATTTCCACAATTTCGCCGTCTCTGTAGACTTTGCACTTAATCTGGGATGCTTCTGCCTGCAATGCCTGAAAAGCGTTTTCATTACGGTATTCCGAGAATGTCGAAACCAGTGTAGCAATCAGTACAGCGGCTGCAATACCAATAGTTTCAATCCAGTCCGCTTTGCCCATAATCGCAAATATCACGTTGATGATTAAAGCGACAAGCAGGATTTTAATCATGGGGTCGCCGAAGTTACCAAGCAATTTCTGCCAGAATGTTTCTGAAGCCTGTTCCGACATCTTGTTACTGCCATACTTGGCTCTGGATTCTTCGACCTGTTTTTGATTCAGACCTTTGATTTCTTTCATCTTGATTTCCTCTCCAAATATAATAAAAATTTTTGAAAGACTGAAATTTTATCAGCCTTTGGGGAATATTATACCACATCCGGTAAAAAAACACAAGTTTTTTACAGTTTTTTTCTGACATTCATCACTTTATACAAGTATGCATCATCAAATTTGTAAAAATTGCTGATTTTTAAATTTTAAAAATTTAAAAAAAAGATTGCCTTTTTCAGAAATATGTGTTACAATAGAAGTAATCATTGCAGAAATCTGCAAAATCATTAAAAGGAGGACAAAACATGTCTGTTTTCCGTGTTTATGTTGAAAAAAAACCTGCCTACGCAGTGGAGGCGCAGTCCGTTCTGAATGACCTGCGTACTGCCCTGAGACTGAATTTGACAGGTGTCCGCATTCTGAACCGCTATGATGCTGATAATCTAAGCGAGGAAGATTTTCAGAGAGCTATCCCGACTGTCTTTTCTGAACCCGCTGTTGATGAGGTTTACAGCGAACAGCCGGAGCTTTCCGAACATGAAAAAATGTTCGCTGTCGAATATCTGCCCGGTCAGTTCGACCAGCGTGCCGATAGCTGTGAACAGTGCATTCAGATTCTGACCCAGAAAGAAAGATGCCGTGTCAAAAACGCAAGAATCTATATTATTTCCGGCGTGGATTCTGATGCTGATTTCGAGAGAATCAAGAAATATCTGATTAACCCTGTCGAAAGCCGTGAAGCTACCCTCAAAACTTACAAGACACTGGATACTAATTATGAAATCCCGACCACTGTCGAAACTCTGGAACGCTTTATCGACCTGAATGAAGCCGGACTGAATAAATTTATTCAGGAATTTGGCCTTGCTATGGATTATGATGATATTAAATTCTGTCAGGATTACTTCCGGAATACCGAACATCGTGACCCCACTATCACCGAAATCCGTATGATTGATACCTACTGGAGCGACCACTGCCGTCATACTACATTCCTGACAAATATCAAGAATGTGGAGATTCCTACAGATTATATCAAGGAAACTTATGATAAATATCTGGAAGACAGAAAGGCACTCGGCAGAGAAGAAAAGCCCCTCACTCTGATGGATTTGGCAACTATGGGCGCAAGAAAGCTCAAGGCAGACGGTCTGCTGAAAGACCTTGACGAGAGCGAAGAAATCAATGCATGTTCCGTCAAGATTAAAGCAAATATCGACGGCGAAGAAGCGGACTGGATTCTGATGTTCAAGAATGAAACACATAATCATCCGACAGAAATCGAACCGTTTGGCGGTGCAGCAACCTGTCTGGGCGGTGCAATCCGTGACCCGCTTTCCGGACGTTCCTATGTATATCAGGCAATGAGAGTCACCGGCGCAGCAAATCCGCTTGTTCCGGTAGAAGATACCATCGCCGGCAAGCTTCCGCAGAGAAAAATTACTGTCGGCGCAGCAAACGGTTACAGCTCCTATGGCAACCAGATTGGACTTGCTACCGGACATGTTGCAGAAGTGTATCATCCGGGCTATATGGCCAAGAGACTCGAAATCGGTGCAGTGCTCGGCGCAGCTCCGGCTGAAAATATCCGCCGTGAAAGACCTGTTCCGGGTGATGTGGTTATCTTGCTCGGCGGTAAAACCGGCCGTGACGGCTGCGGAGGTGCAACAGGTTCTTCCAAATCGCATACACTGGAATCTCTTGAATCCTGCGGTGCAGAAGTCCAGAAGGGTAATCCGGCAGAAGAACGCAAACTCCAGAGACTGTTCCGGAATCCGGAAGTGACTTCCATGATTAAGAGATGCAACGACTTCGGTGCAGGCGGTGTATCTGTCGCAATCGGCGAACTGACAGACGGCCTTGTGATTGACCTCGGTGCAGTGCCGAAGAAATATGACGGTCTGGATGGTACGGAAATTGCAATTTCTGAATCTCAGGAAAGAATGGCAGTTGTTGTTTCTGCCGAAGATGCTGAAAAATTTATCTCAGAAGCTGCAAAAGAAAATCTTCAGGCAACCAAAGTCGCTGATGTTGTCGAAGAACCTCGCCTCAAGATGAATTGGAATGGTAATACAATTGTTGACCTGTCCAGAGACTTCCTGAACTCCAACGGTGCAGTTAAGTATACAGACATCGAAATCGAAAAGCCTCTTGCAGATACTTCCGAAACACCGGAAAATGCACCGGCAAGCTGGTCTGAAATGATGGCTGACCTGAATGTATGCTCCCAGAAAGGCCTTGTGGAAAAATTTGACTCCACTATCGGTGCAGGAACTGTTCTGATGCCTTACGGCGGTGCATATCAGATGTCACCTTCTCAGGCAATGGCCTGCAAGCTTCCTGTTCTGAACGGCGAAACAGATACCTGCTCCCTGATGGGCTGGGGCTATAATCCGAATATCAGTGTCAGAAGCCCGTATCACGGCGCAATGCTGGCAGTTATCGAATCTGTAGCAAAGGTTATCGCCGCAGGCGGTAAGCGTGAACAGTGCTGGCTGACATTCCAAGAATACTTTGAAAGAACTCAGAATGACCCGAAACGCTGGGGCAAGCCGTTAGCGGCTCTGCTTGGTGCATATAAGGCACAGTTAGAGCTTTCCTGCGGTTCTATCGGCGGTAAGGACTCCATGTCAGGAACATTCGAGCATATTGATGTTCCGCCGACACTGGTATCCTTTGCCGTTTCGACAGCAAGTTCCGGAAAAGTGATTTCTACAGAATTCAAGAACATCGGAGATAAAGTCATTCTGCTGACTCCTGAATATGATGAAAACGGTCTGCCGGTATTCGACAGCATCCGGAAGACATTCGACCAGATGGAAAAAATCATTGCTGACGGCCGTGCAAAGGCAGTCTGGACAGTTGGTTATGCCGGTGTTGCGGAAGGTATCGCAAAAATGGCAATGGGTAATAAATTTGGTTTCCAGTTCTCCGGCGCAGTCGATTCCGAAACGCTGTTCAAACCGTGCTATGGTGCATTTATCATCGAATTGGACGGCGAACCTCTGCCGGAAGAACAGCTTCTTGGCCAGATTATCGAAGATTATAAAATCTATACACTGGATTATTCCGTATCTCTGGAATCTCTCCAGAGAATCTGGGAAGAAAAGCTGGAATCTGTCTTCCCGTGCAGAATCAAGACAACTGACGAAAAGCCGGAAGTTTATAGCTTCAAGGCAGAAAAACGTCCGACTCCTGCGATTCATGTGGCAAAGCCGAGAGTATTTATTCCGGCATTCCCCGGCACGAACTGCGAATATGATTCCGCAAGAGCATTCGAGAAAGCCGGCGCACAGGCTGACATTCTGGTTATCCGGAATCTGTCTGCAAATGATATTGAAGAATCTGTTAAGATTGCGGCTGAAAAAATTGCACAGTCCCAGATTGTAATGCTTCCGGGCGGATTCTCCGGCGGTGATGAACCAGAGGGAAGCGGTAAGTTTATTACAGCCTTCTTCCGGAATCCGGCTGTCAAGGATGCCGTGCATGACCTGCTCCAGAACCGTGACGGTTTGATGCTGGGTATCTGCAACGGATTTCAGGCATTAATCAAGCTCGGACTCGTGCCGTTCGGCGAAATTGTTGATATGACAAGCGAATCTCCGACACTGACATTCAATACAATTGCAAGACATCAGTCCATGATGGTGAATACCAGAATTGCATCTAATAAATCTCCGTGGCTGGCATCCAGCGAAGTCGGCGATATTCATGCAATTCCGATTTCTCACGGCGAAGGACGCTTTGTCGCTCCGGAAAGCCTGATTCAGAAGCTCGCATCCAATGGTCAGATTGCAACGCAGTATGTCGACCTGAACGGCAAGCCTACTATGGATATTCGCTATAATCCGAATACTTCCATGAGCGCAATTGAAGGTATTACTTCTCCTGACGGCCGTGTGCTCGGCAAGATGGGACACAGTGAACGTAAAGGCACTGACATCAGCAAGAACGTACCGGGCGTAAAAGACCAGCAAATCTTTGAAAACGGCGTGAAGTATTTCTTATAATCTGAAAATAAAAACGGCTGGGCAGAAGCTCAGCCGTTTTTTTGACAGAAATCAGATTTAATTGATAATAGCAGGTGTCCAGTATTCTTCATTATACATGTCAGTGAAGCGGTACATGATACGGACTGCGCCGTCACCGACCTCGGTATTGCTGATAGTCAGAGTATCAGATACTGTCAGGGTATCACCCAGATAGTAGCTGTCCTGATAATCACCGTCATAGGAATAATAATCGCATAAGAAATCAAGCGTGTCGCCGTTCTGGAGTTCGGTCATG
>JAFRMZ010000253.1 GCA_017430465.1 Oscillospiraceae bacterium | reverse complement strand
CGTAGAGATATTCCAGCAAATTTTCCATATCTTCCAGCCCTTTGATTTCTCTGTCAGAACCGCCGAACTGCAAATCTTTATCAGCCTGTTTGCCGAGAATGAGTCTCCAGCGGTTGAGCACCTGTTCTTCTGTTGTCATGATGATTTCTCCCCTTATAATTTTAATTTATCGGAAATATTTTGATAGCCGATATGCTGTGCTTTATAGTCCATCAGCAGAAGCTGATATTCATAATTTTCTGTCTGATTGGCATACTGAATAGATGCATCAATATTATTTTTCGTAAAGATTTTTCCGGAAAGCAGTAATTCTTTCAGAATTTCCGCATTGCAGACGGAAATCACAATTCTGAAGCGTTCCGCAAGATAAGCGGAAAGTTCGGGATTTTCCGGATTTTGCAGAAACTTACTGATACGGATAATCACTGAAATTATCTCATCTGTCCTGAATTTTTCGGAGAATGAAAAATGCATATCATGACAGATGATTTCTTTCAGGCGAATATTAGCTTTAAATGCGCTTGCACAGACCTCATTCAGCTTTTCAGAAATGATAATTCTTTCAAGTTTTGTATTGCATGAAAAAGCCTTTTTTTTGATACAGCATACTTCGGGGATTGCTATTTCTTTCAGATTTGCATAATGAAAAGCTTTTTCTTCGATTTTGACAACGCTTTCCAGAATTGTGATATGCTCCAGATTCAGACAGCAGGAGAATACTTTCTTACGGAGAACGGTCAAGGAATCCGGAAGAATGACATTTTCCAGTTTTTCACACCAGCGGAATGCACCTATTCCGATATGATTTACACTGTCCGGAATCCTGAGGCTTTTCAGTTCCGAACAGCCATTAAATGCACCGTTTCCGATGCTGATAAGCTGTTCCGGAAATATGATTTCTTTCAGATTTCTGCAACCATAAAACGCACCTTTTCCGATAATTTTCAGGCTTTCCGGCAGTACAGCACGGATGATATTTTGATTTCTGGAAAATGTTCCCTCCGAAATCACCGTGACACCCTCCGGAATAGTAAGTATCCCGTCTTTGATTTGATAATCTGTCATAGAAATTCTCCTATAGCTTGAATTTTTCTCCTATATCCTGAAATTTGAAATGCTGATATTTATAATCCGTCAGTATCAACTGTAATTCATGGGCTTTCTGTTCGATAGCCACGCAGATGAGCCTGTCAATATTTTTTCTGGAGATAAATTTTTCAACAGACTGGATAACCGCCTGTTCCTGACCGGTTTCGAGCAGAACTTCCATAGCGGAAACTTTATCTGTCCGGAGCGATTTCATCGCATGGGAGACGTTAATATGATAAGGTGAAAATGTCACACCCCGATAAGAAACTTTTTTCAGACAAGGATAGTGAAAAGCATCATCATTGATATAACGCAGATTATCCGGAAATGCAAGTTCTTTGATGTTGGTATTGCGAAAAGCAAAGGATTCGATTCTGACAAGGCTTTCCGGCAGGGATACCCTTTCAAGATTATAGCAGTTCCGGAACGCAGAATATCCTATAGAAACAACACCTTCCAGAATATGCACCCCTTTGATTTGCATGATACCCATGCAGAGGTTTTTACGGTCACAGAACGCATACTCGCCAATACGGGTAACGCCGTCCGGAATCATGATATAATTTTCTTTTCCGTGATATTTTATCAGAACATTGTCTTGGATTTCAAATGCTCCTGTCATGCTGTTTCACCTCGGATAATTCTGAAAATTTCGGCATCTAATTCAGCACCGAATGCGATTAAAGCTTCATCAAGACCGGTTTGGGATGTCAAATCTTCTTTAAGGCCGTGGGATTCACTGACTGCTCCTGCAATTTCCTGAATCTCAAACGGTGTGAAATAGCTGTAAGCCAGTCGCAGAGAAGGCAGAATTTCCATAAAATCATCATATTCCATATCAGATAACAAACTATCTGTCATAGCTAAGAAATTTTTATCCATAAGGGCAATATCACGGGCGGTTTCAAATAAGCCTTTGAGATAGGATGCACCCTGTTTTTTCATCGCCGGCGAACCGGTCAGATAGCCCTGCATCGCATTTTCTGCGGATTGCAGATATTCTCCGTCCAAAGCGTACAGCAACCCCATCACTGCACCATAAACGGAAGCTTCTTTCTGGTCACGTTCGGCAAGGGTCAGCAAAGCGGATTTGAATTCGTTTTGCCGTTCCGGAAAGACTCTGCCGGAAACATTATACAATAATCTACAGATTTTAATACATTCCTGCGCCTGTTCCGGCTGGACTGCGCCCATCGAGGGAAGCAGGGCGATTAGCTTTGTAAAGCATTGTTCCATATATTTCAGATTGGATGGGTCTGCGAAATCATAGAGATTTCTCAGCTCATGGAGCATATCGAAATAATACAGACCTTTTCCGAGTGAAAAGAAATCTCCGTCATTTGCAAGAATCTGTTCCATCAGGAAAATATCAGCATCAGAAAGCGTGATTCCCATCAGGAAACAGTCCACACTGACATGTGCCGTAATCTCACACCGGTGCTCCTGATGAATCATTTTAGATGCGACTGTTTTGCAGGCTTCTTCCAAAGTCGAGCCGTCTGTTGTATGGTCCACCAAAACAGCATCTGTCTGCGGACTCCGGCAGTATCTCCAGAGTTCACGAACTCTGGAACGGTCTTTATTGGCATGTAAGTCTGCGCCTTTTGTCATTTTACAGAATTCGGTCTGCAAAAATTCCATTTTATGGAAAAATCTGCTTTTTTCGAGTTCCTTTTCACTGGTGAACAGAGCAATTTCAGTTTCCTGCGGAACAACTGTATTAGCCTTTAATCTGAATTTTTTACATTGATTCTCAAAGTCAGAAATCAAAGGCGGAATGTGATTTTTATCACCGATATGACCGACTTTTTCTCCGGTTGCAAGTTTTGACAGAATTTCGAGTGGAAGTGAAGAAGCGGCTGTCTTTTCGCCTTTGATGAATGCACCTGTTACACCGTCATAAATTTCAAAAATACCGGGTTCAGGAGAATTCCGGAGCGCAGAAAGGCCTTCCATCATCGAATAAGCAGAGGTAATATCCGAAATTGAAACAGCAATATCTTTCTTAGTGCTTTCTTTTGCGGTTCTGGTGAGGAAATCCAGTGCCTGCTGATGATAAATTCCTTCCGGAGAATCTGCCGTTTCCAGTGCTTCGGAAATTTTGTCATAAAAATATGGATGCATCATACCGGAAGCATACCCACGGAGGGCATCGGATGCCTGATAAGAATAAGCTATCGGATAACAATTCTGAATATCTTCAGTAAATTTATGAAGCTTTACAGGTTTGACTTTGGATTTCAGCAATTCAGATAATCCCCATGAATGAAAACCGCCGGTCACGACAAGAATTTTCTGATAGTTCTGCATAGTTTCCTGAATTCGGAAAGCCATGTGCTGTTCACGGGCAGTGCATCCATCGAAACTGAGTTCTTCTTTTTTGGTATCCTGACGGGTCAGGATACAGTATGTATACATCTGCCTGATGAAGTCTTCCGGAGAAAGGCGCAGTCCGGCGATTTCAAAATATTTTTCCCAGAACTCGTCAAAATTCCGGAGATTGGTTTTTTCGCATAGTTTCTGATAGAATCTGCTCTTGACCAAGTAAGAATCATCTGCATAATTCTGCTGATGTTTCTGGCTGTTGATTAAGATTTCGCTGTAGGGCAAATCCATGAATTTTGCCGGAATATTAAGCTTTTTGGCTTCTTTCATGGCGGTGAATTCCGGCGAGGCATTCAGAAAGGGATAGTAACAATGATAATCTTCGGCATCTTCGGAGATATATTTTTTCTTGTCTTTATAAAAATAATAAATCGCACACGGCAGAACTGTTTTTTCATCCGTGAGGACGGAAATCAGGTCATTTGCGTTTTCCGGCCCTTCAATCAGGATGATTTCCGGCTGATAAGCTTCAATGGTTTTCCGGAGCTGATAACTGCATACTGGACTGTGATGGCGCACCGGAAAAAAGACTACCTGATTCTGAAAATTCAGTGCGATTTTTTCAGCGATATTCTGCTGTGACAAAATTTGTTCCATGATGTTCAATCCTTTCTGAATGCTTATAATTTTAATTTATCGCTTATTTCTTGATACCAGCCTTTCTGCCGTCTGTAATTCGTCAGTATGAGCTGGATTTCATACGCTTTATTGTCAATAGCATACTGAATCCATTTCTGAACATTTCGTTTCGTGATGAATTTTCCGGAATTTATCAGAGCTTTTGCGGTATTGATTTTATTTTTATCAATGCAATAAGAAAAGAATTTAGAAAAGTTTTTCTTAATATAAGTATAAATTTCTGTATCTTCCGGATAATCCTATATTTTAACCATGTTTCTATCTTGCAGGAAAAATTCTTTTTAAAAATCATATCAGAAACGTCATCCATAGTAGTAGCACGGAAACCACACAACATAGGAAATTTTAAGGACATTTCCTCAAAGATGACATCCGTTTTTCCGTCATGATGCCAGAGCATAGTACTATCCCTGATTTCAAAACTCATAAGAATTCACCTTATTTCAGGAACGAAGCCGTTTCAAAGTAGGCTTTCCAGATACCGCCCATTTTAGTGCTTTTCGCCTTGATGGCCGTCCGGAAATAGCCTTTCAGCTTTTCGAGGTCATCACGATTTTCCTTGCAGACCGCACCGAGCAGATTTTCAGTCAGAACAGGGAGTTCGATTCTGCCGTCACCGTAATACCACGCATGACAAAGTGTCTGATAATATACTGATACTGCTTCCGCAGTACTCATAACAGCGGCAGGCTTATCAATCATAGTGCCCTCTGCGGTGATGCCCTCTCTGAGTTCGTGATAGGTCACCGCTAAGAGTTCGGCCACATCCTGATTAACTTCACATTCGATACTGCCATTTTTAGCCAAATCAACAGCTTCACGGATGATGATTTCTTTTTCCAGCTTGACATCACGGACGGGGGCGACAGTCTCGAAATTGAATCGTCTTTTTAATGCGCCGGACATTTCATTGACACCCTTATCACGGGTATTTGCTGTGCCGATGATATTAAATCCGGCTTTTGCGAGAATCAGACCGTCATCGCCGAGTTCGGGAATATTCAGAATCTGGTCACTCATGACAGAAATCAAACTATCCTGAATTTCAGCAGGAGTACGGGTAATTTCCTCGAATCTTGCGAAGATGCCTTCTTCCATACCAATTAAGAGAGGAGCAGGCACAAGGGCTTCACGGCAAGGGCCTTTTGATAATAATAACGCATAATTCCAGCTATATTTAATCATATCTTCTGTCGTGCCGGCAGTGCCCTGAACGGTGTTTGTACTTTTTCCGCAGATGGAAGCGGAAAACAGTTCGGAAAGCATCGTTTTTGCTGTACCGGGTTCGCCGACAAGCATCAGACCTCTGTTTCCGGCTAAGGTAATAATACATCTTTCAACAAGTGCATCATTACCGTAGAATTTCCGGTTGATGTCCATAGTTTCGCCTGTATCGGGATTGACGGCTTTTCCGCCGAGAATGAACAATCTGACGGATTTCGGAGAAAGCTTCCAGTTTTCGGGTTTTCTGTTCTGAGAGTCGGCATTCTGGAGAAATGCGAGCTGGTCAGCATAGCGGACTTCTACGGGCGGTTTGATAAAATTCTGTTCCATGATAAAAAACTCCTTTATAAATATAAATTATTTTCCTGATAGCCGAGAGATTCGGCTTTATAATTTGTCAGCATGACCTGAATTTCATAAGCATTGCTTTGATTTGCAATACAGATACATGCATCAATATTCTGATTTGTGAAAATCTTGTTATCTATCAGAAAATTTATGATTTCGGCTTCGAGCAGATTTTCAAAAATTTTCGGAAGCTGTTCTTTCACCATATTGAGAAATTTTTGATTTTCAGGCTTGTGTTTCAGCGCACGGGTGATAAGCTCATACCGGAAAGATTCAGACATATACATATTTTGGGATTCTCCGTTGATGAGCAGAGCAATCAGTTCTGATACCGCCACATCATGAACGGCTTCATTGAGTGTGCAGATTTCATCTTCATCAATGCCGTAATCTTCTGCGATTTCTTCCCAGTCATAGGCATCCGTGATTTCCTCCATGGAGAATGTCTCCCCGAAAATAGTAATTTTTTCCAATCCAGTACAACCCTCGAATGCATCCTCCTTGATGCAGGTGAGACTGTCCGGAAGTGTAATTTCTTCAAGGTTAGCGCAGTCACAGAACGCCTTGTCTGCGATAGTTTTCAGTCCGTCCGGAAGACTGACAGCATACAGTCTCCGGCATAAGAAAAACGCAAATCTTCCGATACTTGTGACACCTTCCGGAATTGTCACGCCTGACATCATATAATGCTCAAATGCGGAATAGCCAATGCTTTCCACGCCGTCCGGAATGGTAATTTTCCCTGCACCGCCGTGATATTTGACTAATTTCCCGTTATTGATTTCAAAATCATGATTCATGAAAGATGCTCCTTTTTATAGTCAGATAAGATTTCCCAGCATTCAGAATGGGAATTTTCATCTGCATAGCGGATAAAACTATTAATATTTCGTTTGGAGATGAATTTCTGCATTTCAAGAATTTTCCGGATTTCTTCTGTTTTATCATTATCAATCAGGAAGCGGAACATTTTTGAAAAATTTTTCTTGACATAATCTTCTGCGCCGAAAATGCCGGCAAAGAACATTCTGAAAATCAGGTCATATTTCCTGTTTCTGTCGAAACGAACGGAAAAATCTCTTTCCAGAACCAGATAAGAAGCCGGCCAGTTATGATGCGATTCTGATGGCTGGTATGTCATCACACCGGATTTTCCCTGCACGGATACAAGAGTATCAAGCGGAAAATCAGGATTTTCGCATTGCAGAACTGTGACAGGAATCAAAATTTCTTTCAGATTTGTACACTGTCGGAATGCGCCGTACTGGATATGCTTCACGCTTGCCGGAATCCGGATTTCTGTCAGATGACGACATCCGCAGAATGCAAACTTCCGAACTTTGACAACAGTTTCTGGGATTTTTATTTTTTTCTTTCCGGCAGGACAGCAGTATAACTCCGTAAAGTCTTTATTATACAGAACACCATCCAGAGATGTAAAATAAGGATTGTTTTCTGAAACGGTAATTTTTTCCAGATTCATGCAGGAGGCAAATGCTCCGTAACCGATATGTTTTACCTGTTCCGGAATGATGATTTCTTTCAGGCTGATACAGCTCCAGAATGCACAGTGTCCGATATGTTCCAGACTATCGGGGAAGATAATTTCTTCCAGTGCTCTGCATCCTTCAAATGCGCCGTAATCAATGCTTTTCAGTTTTGACGGCAGACTGACCGTGCGAAGGCTTTTCCAGTGAAAGAACGTATAATTGCAGATTCCGGTAACTTGTTCGGGAAGGGTGATTTCTGTCGTATCCTCATCCGGATATTTGGCATATCCGGTCAGAATGCCGTTTTCTATTTTGAGATTCATGCTGATTTCCTCCTGTTCTGTAAATTCTGATATTATTATAGCATATCAGATGTTCAGAATTTTTATAACTGAGGAATTTTTACAGCAATTCCAGTTTCTGCGCACGAAAATCAAAATGCTGATACTTATAATCTGTAAACAGTGTCTGAACTTCGTAGCATTCCTGTCTGATGGCTTCCCGAATAAAGAAATCTATATTTTCCTGCGTAAGACATCGGGAAAGCACATGCTGAATCTGTTCGGCTGTATGATGTTCCAGCAGAAAAGAAAAGGCTTCTGTACAGTGATGCAGAAGATAGTTCCGGATATTTTCGGAATCTGTATCATAATTTAATTTCTGGAAAAGCAAGGAATACTTGAGTTTAGCGGAAAGGCCTTTGCAGAGTCCGTTTTCATAATCCGTTGCTGTGAGCAGATTCCGGACAGCAGAAAAAACGATTCCGGCAACCGCCTGAGAAGTATAGAGGTTTCTGCCGATTTGTATATGAATTGTAAGATGTTCCGGAAAAGCCATGCGCTGAATGATTTCCACACTTTCCGGAATCATCAGTTCTTTCAGTGCAGTGCAGTCTGAAAAGGCATTAGAACCAATAATCTTTACGCTGTCCGGAATGATGATTTTTTCCAGAGAAGTACAGTTTCTGAATGCATGAACAGATACGGCACGAACCCCATAAGGAATCAGGACAGAACTTTTTTTCAAAAATCTGGGTTCTTCGTAGCGGTGCAGAATGCCGTCTTTGATGATAAAGCCCATAATATTCCCCCTTTTCTGCATAGAATCTATTTATATTATATCATAAAACAAAACAGATTGCAAGATATATCCTGAAAAAGAAAACAGTCTTCTGCAGAAAATGCAGAAGACTGTTTTTTTAACTGGATTTGCGGATATAAGCCACAAAATCATCTTTCGGAATGGGACGGGAGAAGAAATAGCCTTGCAGATAATCAACTCCGAGGGTATCCAGCAGGGAAATCTGTTCGCTGGTTTCCACGCCCTCCACTAAAATTTTGCGATGCATCTGCCGTACCATGTGAACAGTATTTTCGAGCACAATACGTCCGAGTTCGCTTTTTTCGGCATTCCAGAGAATGCTTTTATCAATCTTGACAACGTCGAAATCCAGCGAAAAGATAGATTCTATGTTGGAATAGCCTGTTCCGTAGTCATCCATCGAAAACTGATAGCCTTCGCTTTTAAGGACATTCACAATCGAACTGAGCAGACCATAATCACTGGCGGCGATAGATTCTGTAATCTCAAAATTGATACAGCGTTTGTCAATGTCAAATTTTTCGGCAATCTGATTTATCTGTTGAAGGAAATCCGGCTGCATACAGTGCATGACAGAAAGATTCACATTGATGCAGTCCATGTGAAATGTTTCGGGAATTCCGCTGAGCAGAAAGCGACAGACTTCCGAAAATACAAAATTGTCGATAATATCAATCATGCCCATCTGTTCGGCCACGGGAATGAATTCATCCGGAAATACATTGCCGATAACCCTGTCATGCAGACGGATAAGAGCTTCTGCGCCGTGCAGTTTTCCCTTGATGTGATAGGTCGGTTGATAGTAAACCTCAAAAGTATGTTCTGTAATTCCACGGCTGATAGCTTCTTCCACTGCCGTTCGCCGAAGCAGATAGCTAAGGTCTTCTCCGGTGAGTAGCGATTTTGTATTATGTTTCGGCAGTGACTGGTCAGCCATAGAAAGTACATCTTCTGCGGATTTCAGCTCATCAGGAATATCGGCCTTTATAACAACAGTATTCAGCAGAATTTCTGCACCGGTAAATTCAAACGGCAATCGAAACCGCCGGCTGATTCTCTCTGCAAGCTCCATTGCTTTTTCTGTCTGTTTGTCAACAAGTGTCAGAATGATGCTTGCAGGACTGACGTTATAAATCTGATAGCGAGGAATCACGGATTTCAGATAATCCGCCACAATGTCGGATAGAATATCCATATTAGTAGTACCGGTTACTCTCTGAACGATTTCCGGATTGGTAATGCGGATATTCAGTACAGTAAGTTTCCGGTGATTAATGATATGACTGTTGATGTCCGTCAGCAGAGCTTTCCGGTTACAGAAGCCGGTATTTACATCAATGCGGTCATCTTCATTTTCAACAGCAATCATCACGCCGAGCAGGCCGAGCGCTTCGGAAAACAGTTCCGAACGGATTTGAGAATTTAGCATTTGGATTACTACGCCGAACATGACAACTAAAAAGAAATACAGCATTGAAACTCTGCGTTTTTTGGTGAGTGCATTCCATGCGGAAAACAGTGTCACAGCTGCATAAAAGTAATAGAACGCCGCCGCCAGATAGATAGAATAGACTCCCCAGCACCGATGAAAATTTCTTTCTGCATCAAAGCAATATACCCAGCCTGTTATTGGATTGGAAACAGCAATGAATTCTGTGATAATCAACAATCCGCCGAACATCAGATTTCTATGCCACACCTGATGCTGACGTTTTCCGACAGCATAAACAACGTACATCGCAAACAGCGGACAAAGCATTGCATGAACGATAAAATACAGATATTCCATGATATTTCTTAAAATAAATGCATAATTTGAAACTGTACTCTGTGCTTTGGCATATTCTGCAATAACGGAAGTAATAATATTAGTCAGAACAATTCCGTTAACGGCGATAAAGAACTTATTTTGTGGCTTATCGGTGCGGTTCTGTACGAACGTATACAAAAGATTTGTAAGTATCAGAAGAAGTGCGACAACATACATTTCCATTCTGTATAAACTAACTTCTATCATAATCCTGCCCCCCCTTTCATATGATTTCCGTATTTATATTGTAGCATATTCCGGAAGAAAAATCAATAGATAAAAGTGTAGTTATCTGATATATTTTTCCTGTGCGCAATTCCATGCCTGATTCCATTCCTGCATCAGGGCATCAAACGATTTTTCTCCGGTTTTAGCGGATTGTATCAGTTCAGCGACATGTTCGGGGTCAGAAGCAAACAGCAGACCGGATTCCTGATTGATTTTTTCATATAACAGTTCTGCATTTTCGTCCGGAATAGCATCGGCTATAATTTCCGCACCCTGAAAATCGGCAAGCGTTTCGGGATAGGCTTCTCCCATGACAACCGGAATACAGCCTTGTTCATAGGCATAGCCGGACTGTTCTGTCAGATATTTAAGATACAGCATTGCACCAATTTTTTATCTTCTGTAATTTTGCTGTTAATGCCGTAAGAATAGTCACTGACTGCAAGGGTAGTACATTTCCGCCGGAAGGAATTCCGTACACTATATTATGATAGACGGAATTTTCCAGAAAGCGATAGTTGTCTTCCAGTTCCTGAAGTTCTGCAAGCGGTTCAAAATACTGTGTGAATTCGTCTCCGTTGATGTTTGACGGAATACAGCAAATATCTCCCCAGCCGGGAGAAGGCAGACGGACTCTGACATCTTCGTCATAATTGGCGATACCTTCATAAATAATCTCAATATTGGGATACATCTCATGAAAACCGTTGACATAGCTCTGAAAATTTTTCCCGTTATCTACAGAGTCAATCAAATCCACACGGTTGGTCAGAAAACGGATTTTAGTATGCAAATCAGTATAATCTTTACCAAGCCTGAGTTCTGTATAGGAAATATTATCAGGAAAATCTTCACCGATGACCGTTTCTTCGGTATTATTACAGGATGATACTGTCATTAGCAGGACGGAGAGCATCAGCAAACAGCTATTTTTTCTGATATGCATAAATTTTTCCTCCTTGATGTGCAGGATGTTATTATATTATAACACATTCCGGCTGACAATACAAGGAAAACAGAAAAAAATATCAGTCTGCACAAAACAGACTGATATTTTTTATCATACAAGATAAAAATCTTATTCCAGAGTTAAAAGGCCGACAATGGCTTTCATAATCATCAGGGCATCACTGGAATCGGGTTTACCACTCTTGTTGACATCCGCATTTTTCTCCTGAGATGCGGACAAATTTTCTTTACCGAGCAGGGCCTTGTTAAGAATGATAACATCCAGAATATCAATGGAAGCATTCTCATCGACATCACCGAGCACAACAGAAGTGGAATCCTCTGTTTTTGTTCCGGCTTCGGTAGTTTTTTCAGTGGTGACAGGTTCAGCCTCTGTCGGAACAGAGCCATCCGGTTCGATACCGCCGACCAGAACACCGTCATCATAAACGCAGATATAATCCGTCTTGATTTCGTTGTTATTGCCGAACATTTCGCTGTCAGTCAGGGAAGGCAGACCCTGATAGCTCCAGTCATTTGTGGGGTCCCAGTTATCGCCGTAGTACATACCCATAGAGAACTGGTATTTCTTGCCGGAGTTGGCGATTTTGTAGCCATCCCAGCTAACTTCGACATAATACGTATTTTCTTTTCCGTCATATTTGAATGGGCCGGAAATAATACCATCTGCGCCTTCTTCACCAGCTTCAGTGCTGGACTGGTCATAGAGTTCGGAAGCCTTGACAGAACTGATATTGCTGATTTCGCTGGAATCGAAATAATATCTTACTGAAACTTTATCAGAAGGCTTATTGGAATCTGTACGAACCATGAAAGAAACTTTGGTAACGCCTGCGCCGTCATCATGCAGGTCATCAACAGCAAAGGCTTCAATCCAGTAACCGTTGCTGGATGCGCCGTCTTCGCCGTTGCTGGCTTCAGCAGGCGGAAAATCGGCATCAATGGGGTCATCAGGGCTGCCGAAGAACGCATACAATCCGGCAGATGCGCCGACAAATGCAGCGTTATAGTCAATTGTTACTTCGTTATAAATCCAGTCAGAAGTGATGTCATTATGCTTGTCATTTGCATCAGGACCGCCGACAAGTGCGCCGTACAGCACATGACGCTGCGGAGCAGGGTCTTCACATTTTGTCAGGCCGGAAGCCGCACGGTGATGCGGATATGCGCAGGAATTCTCATTGAATCCCACTACAAAGCATCTGTTTCCGTGACTGCCGTCACCGAGTTCAGAATATTCAATATCATTGTCGCCCATGATATATTCCATCTGTTTTTTTGCCCAGTTGGAATATTTGGACGGCTGCATGTTATTGTTATACTTATCATAGACAAGGCCGATGAGCTGAGCAGCGGTGTTATATCTTGCACTGCCCCAAGTATTCAGCCAGAAATAGCCCTGCGGTGTAATTGTTCCGACACCGCCGGTCATATATTTTTCCATTGCTTCGGCAACGGATGACCAGCAGTTCATTTCTTCATAAGGACTTTTGCCGGCGGCAACTTTGAAATCATCAATAAAGTTCGGGTAAACATGTTCGCCTTCTTTGTAGGGCTTATCCATAGAGATTTCACCGAGAATGCATTGTACACCGCCCCACATGTCATTCCAGCAGTAGACATAGCAGGGAGCAGCATAATAGTCATAATTCGGATAGATTTCTTTCAGATATTTTTCATCGCCTGTGATTTTGTAAAGCCATGCAGCAGCCCAGCAGTAGTCATCCTCCCACTTGCTGGAATTGTAATAAGCTTTCGGGCCGTCCCCGTTATCAGAAAGCTGTTTTTCGTTTGTCATGGCGAAATCGAACAGTGCAAGGGCATAATCGAGAGATTTTTCAGCATATTCTGCATCGGTATCTTTAAAATTCAGATAATTGATTGCCAGAGAAGCCGCCGCAGATGCGACATAATCTGTCTGAGGCTTGTCCGCTGTCAGGAAGAAGGCCGGACGTGCCATGCTGTCAACTTCAGGCGACTGCCAGTAAGAATGGTCAATATCGCCGTCACCGACCTGATAGCAGTGTGCAATGACAGTACCGTCTTTATCACGGAATGTACACTTCATGAGATAGTCATTGAAATATCTCAAAAGTGTTTCGATATGGTCAGCCTGACCGGTTGTCTGATAAGAATCACGGAATTCGTAGTAGCCCCAGCCAAGTGTAGCAGCGGAATAGTTTTCAGGCATACCGAATTCGACATGGTCGCCGGCATCATGGAAACCGCCTGCGACATCGACACAGCCGTCGCCATCGGGGTCGAGGATGTCTTTATATTTTTCGATAAAATCTTCGGACAAGTTGACACCAATATTTTTGGCATCAATGGGATGCAGCGGAACAGCAGCATCATAAGTGTGGCAGTCACCACGCCAAGAGAGGCGAGTGTTTTCCTCTACTTCTGTACCGCACATGTTAGCATCATAGAAGTACATGGAATGCTGAAGAAGACGGGCGAAATTGTCCATTTCTGTCAGTTCAGCGGATGCCTGAACCGGACTGAAAGCCGGCAGAATGCTCGCTGTCAGCATAGCAACAGAAGCAGCAGCAGCTTTCATGCGGTTTTTGAACGAATTTTTTTTCATAACATAAAACCCTCCTGAAAAAAATTTTCACAATTTGTACATATTTATTATAATATGTTTTTTTGTAAATGTCAAGAGGCTTTTTACAAATTGTAGCATAATTATTTTGTTATCTGATGCAGTAAGAATTTTATAGCTTTCAGAAAAGTTTTTGCATGTTTCTGCGTCTTTTTAAACTGATATTTCATATCATTCCAGCTTTCCAGAAACTGCTGGCGCACTTCCGGCTGGAACAGATACAGTCCGATAGTCAGTACAGTACAGAGAATCGTCACGCAAAGGCAGACAATCCGGAAACTTTTCCAGAACTTGACACTTGCAGGAACATGCTGTTCTTTGTAGAGGGCAAGCCGTTCTTTCTGGGTCAGTTCCTTATTTTCTATAACAAATTCTGAAATTTTCTCATACTCTCTGGAACGAGCCTTATCAGCGATGACAGGTGTTTCTTTCAGTGCGAGAAAGAAATCATCAGCAATATCAGCAAAATCCGGAGAAATCTGCATTCCCGCCTTGCGGATGGCCTTCTGTTCTCTGTATCCGTAAGCAGAAACGGCACTGCTCAGTGCACCGGAAAGACGAATCAGCGTTTCAGTATCGAGGGGGGAGTTTCCGGCATGATTTGCTGTACGGAGTGCACCGGAAACGACATAGCCTGCAATCTGGTAATCATTCATCATAACAAATATCCTCCTGAATTGAATTATAAATTATTTTTATGCTTCTTTTTGACAGAAAAACCAAAATCACCGCATTTTCTGCCTAAGGCGAAATATTCTCCGTGTGCATAGGCCAGAAGCCCTGCCTGCTGAAGGTTGAATTTTCCTTTGCTGTCGATATACTTGTCATCCACCTGCACGGCAGTAATATCTGCCAGAAACATAGTATGTGTTCCCAGATGCCGAACTTCGCAGACTTTACATTCCAGACTCACGGGGCACTGTGTCAGCACGGGTGCGCTGACGGTTGAGCCTTCGGAAAGTTCCAGATGACATTTTTCAATTTTGTTTGTTTTTGCACCGGTTTTCATACCGCAGTAATCAGTAATCCGGCTCATGGAAGAAGTAGGCAGATTAATTACAAATTCCCGTGCATTATTGATAATACTGTAAGAATATCTTGACGGCCTGACAGAAATATATGTCATTGGCGGATGGGTACAGACGATGCCTGTCCATGCGACAGTCAGCACATTCGGATGTTTCATTGTACCGCAAGTAACCAGTGCCGGCGGTACAGGGGCGAGCATAGCACTGCCTTTCCAGACGATTTTACTCAAACAAACTCCTCCTTTCAGGAATGTTTTTTTCTATTATAGCATATTTACTAAAAAAAAGCAATCCTGATTCTGGATTTTTTCAAATTGTAATATCGAAAACGATTATAAAAATAAAATTTGAATTAAAATAATACCAATTGTAAATTTCATATTTTTTTTTAAAAAACAGTTGATTTTATGTAAAAAATATGTTATGATATATATGAGGGACTTTGAAACAGGAGGGTGCATTCAAAGTACACTGGGCGCACTGCGCCGATTCTAATTTTTTAATATAAAAGGAGGATTGCTATGCAACTTTTTCTGTACAAAGATACAAAAGAAGATGTGGTTCATGCATCTGTAAATCAGAAAGTAACAGGATGCAGAATCAAACTGAAAAATGCAGCGAATTTCAATCAGGCAGGCTCACGTGACTTTACTGACCTGATTGAGTTTTTGGACGCTGTCAACTGTCCGAAATGTAATGACGCATTTTCAAAGAAAATTCTTGCAGCAGACAATAAAGCCAGACGTGAAAAAGCAAATGCTGCACAAAAACAAGCGAAAAATGGTTATTCCAGCGAAGATGACAATCTTGTCAACTTAGCGGAAGAACAGGAACGCAAACGAAATCAGGCAAGAAGCGCATCGGTTGCGCCGCCGCCTCCGCCCGTTTCGCCGATTCCACCGCCGGCATCAGCATCTACGCTGCCTCCTCCGGCATCCGCTTCGACACTTCCGCCTCCGGTGCAGTCATCGGTAACTCTGCCGCCTCCGCAGCAGCCAGAACCTGCTCCGGCTGTGCAAGCTCCGGAACTGGATGATTCTGCACTGCCTCAATATGAAGAATGGGTTCCGCCCACAAAGAAAAAAGAACAGGCTCAGCCCGCTGCATCTCCTGCACCCGGCGGCGGTTTTGCTGTAGATGATTCTCTTGCGGCCTTTATGGTCAACAAGACAGAAGACCCTACCGCTGCGGCATTTGCATCGGATAACAGCAAAAATCCGAATGTTCTTGCAGAACAGTACTCTGCGCCGTCCGCACCGGAAAACAATATTCTTGATGATACTCTTGCACAGTTTGCTATCCCCGGTGCAAATCCTGCGCCGAGTGCATCTGTTCAGCCTGCCACACCGGCTCAGCCATCCGGTCTGATGGATGATACTCTTGCACAGTTTGCTATCCCCGGTGCAAATCCTGCACCGAGCGCACCTGTTCAGCCTGCCGCACCGGCTCATCCATCCGGTCTGATGGATGATACTCTTGCACAGTTTGCTATCCCCGGTGCAAATCCTGCACCGAGTGCACCTGTTCAGCCTGCCGCACCGGCTCAGCCGTCCGGTCTGATGGATGATACTCTTGCACAGTTTGCTATCCCCGGTGCAAATCCTGCACCGAGCACACCTGTTCAGCCGGCTGTATCCGAACAGCCTCCTGTTTCTCCGAAAAAACAGAGTGTTGATG
>JAFRMZ010000252.1 GCA_017430465.1 Oscillospiraceae bacterium | reverse complement strand
TGTTAATTCTGACATCTGGCCGAGTTCATTGACAGCAGCGGCAGGGTCGAAATTATCTTCGCCGGACTGCCACGGAAAGCGGACAATAATTCGGCTGTTGTTATAATCGACATAAGTTTCGCTGTCGTTGATGCTCAAGTTTGTAAGTCTGAGCTTGATGACCTGCAAAGCAGCATCCATTTGTTCATCTGTAGTTTCCACGCCTTCGTCCGGTTCAAAAGTCACATCTACACCGCCCTGAATGTCGATACCGAGACGGATGTCTTCGAGACTGTGAACCCATGTGTGCTTGATGTCGCCGTTATAGGTCGCCACGCCGAAGACGGTTGTAAGGGCGAACGCAATAATCAGGACAAAAGCCACGAAAAAGACGGGTTTTCCGATTCGTTTGTTCACGTTTGAGTAACCTCCTGTTTTGACTTGGATTTTTTAAAAAAGAATTTAAGAATCAGCCGTATTTCACGACAATCATTAATATTATATTACAAAATGATGATAAAGTCAATAGTTTGCGGAAGATTTTCAGCAAATTATCAAATATGGAAGATACGGCAGGCGTTTTCACAGTAGATTGTAATAAAATCCTGTACGGGAATTTGCCTGATTTCTGCGGCTTTTTCGGCTGTTAGGGCAATCATGGTACTGTCACACCGGCGGTTTCGGAAGGGTTCGGGTGCGAGGTAAGGGGAATCTGTTTCGATAAGAATGCGTTCCGGCGGAAGTATCCGGAGGGCTTCGAGAGGTTTCCGGACATTGGCATAAGTAATGACACCGGAGAAGCTGAAATACAAATTGGGAATGGAGAGTAGTTCTCTGGCAGTTTCGGCCGAGCCGTTGAAGCAGTGAAGAACGCCTTTCGGCTGATATTGTTTCAGAATCTGGACAGCATCGCCGGTAGCATCACGGAAGTGGAAGATAACAGGCAAATCGAGTTCTTTTGCGAGCAGGATTTGAGAAATCAGGAAATGTTTCTGCATTTCGGCATCTGCTTTTCCACGGTAGTAATCAAGGCCGATTTCGCCGACAGCCTTGCATTTGGGATATTTTGCGAGTTCACGTAACTGTTCAAGCCAGTCATCGGGAAGATTCTGGATATGGCTGGGATGAATGCCGGCACTGCAATAGACATAATCATATTTGCGTGCGAGTTCGGCACTTTGACAGCAGTCCGGAAGCTCGACACCAGCGAGCATGATATATCTGATACCGTTTTCGGGAAGAATATTTTTAAGCAGTTCTTCTCTGCCGTTGTCGAAGCGTGAACTGGCATAGTGTGCATGGGTATCGAAAATATTTTGATAAGGCATCCGGAATCACTCTCCAGCGGTTTCGGCGGGGACAGCGGAAGCCTGCCGGCCGAAGTATTCGGAGATACTTTCCTGAAAATCGCTGTCAAGGACAAACATCCCGTCAGAAGAAGTGCTTCCGGTTGCCAGACGGAATGTACAGATACGGCTTCCATAAGTATACATGTACTTAAGTGCAGATTTTTCATTGCTGTAGTCAATGGAAGAAATATCTGTATTCATCATGTTGACGAGCGTTCGGAAATTAGAGTCCATGGAAGCGACAATTCTGTCATAGTCAGTCTGGTTAATCATTTCAGAAATGACATCGGAAACAATAGCACTTCTTTCGCTTTCGCCGTTCTCGAAGAAAGGATTGGTAATCAGTTTTTCAATCTGAGACGGCCCAAGATACTGTACTTCTTCATTGTCAGCGAAGCCCTGTGTTCCGAGAGGAATCTGATAATTGACACCTGCGAAAATATTGCAGATTTTCTGGAAAGATTCAGAATTAAGAATAATATATCTGTCTGCATAAACGCCGGCCTCGTTCTGGATGGCGTTCATTGCGCCCTGAATGCCGTTTGTTTTGTAGAAACTGCTCAGGGTATCCTGACGGCCGTCCACGATGGCGAGCATGTTGGAAGGGAATGAAACAAGAATGATTTTCTTCTGAGCAGGCAGAATTCTTGCAGCCATGAATGTCAGGGGGCTGGCATCGCTTGCCTCATCCAGCACGAACATAAGTGTCATATTATCGGCTTCTGTAGGCTTGATGACACTGCTGGGGATAGAGCGTATATCTTCTTTGGCACTGAGCTGATTGAACAGATACATAGCTACACCGCCGATACCGACAATACCCAGCAGGAAAGCGAGTAAAAACGGAATGGCTACATGTCCTTTTTTCTGTTTTTTGTTTTTTGGCATAATAAAAATCCTCCTTGATGATGAGCGTCTCTGCATAATTGCATAATGCGCAAACGGTTTTTTTCATTTTTCTGGATAAGCTGCTAAAAATCTGAAAGTTTGTCATGCCCCTTGCATTTTTGGGGAAAGCGTGTTATAATAGAATAGAAAACGCATGACGACTGGTCAGAAATTTACTTTTTCGACAGGCCATTGTTCCGGCTTTGGAGAATAGAAAAGCTGTGGATTTGCTTCAATCCGGCAGATAGAAAGATTTTTCTGCTTGGCATAGCTCACGGTTTGGAATGAGCCGGAACGCTCCATCGAACAGACAGCAATCACCGCAGAAGAATGGTCTACTAAAAAATGGTTTCTGGCAAGGAACAGCATGTCATTTTTTCGCCCGCTGTGCCGGTGATATTCGCCTTCAAGACAGATAAGCGCATCAAAATGTGCTTTCATAAAATTGAGATGCGTCATGCTGTATTGCCTGTCCCGAAAGAAGTCTTCATAATTCCGGCACGGCTGTACGCCGATGATACGGATGTCAGGGAATTCTGCCTTTTTCCGGAAAAGGTATTCTGCGGCGAGGTAATCAATGCCGTCCGCCATGCCGTCAAGAAAGCATACATATCCCCGTTCGAGGACGGAATCAATATAGTAATACAAGGTTTGTATGAGTCCGGCGAGCCGTTTTCCTTCCGGAAGCTTATCGGGTCTGTGGCCGGTGAAGCAAAGGGTTTGTTCTTTGTTCGTGGACTGCAAAGCGGGATAAGTTTGTTGTATCGGATTCATGTTTGAAAGCCTGCACCTCCAATGTTTGATTAAAATCATTTCTATTATAGCATATTCAAGCATAAACTACAAGTGCAATTTAGGATTTTTTTAAAAAAAATTAAGAAGATATTTCCGGAACGTTGCGGTGCGGATTATTTTTTGCGATAAATATAATATATATATTTTATAATTCAGTAAGGAGACGAATTTTAATTATGATGCAGTATCGAGAAAGAGCATGGGCTGAAATTTCATTGGATGCGCTTGCTCACAATGTAAAGGCAATTCAGGAAAAGCTGAAAGATAAAACGGAATATTGTGCAGTTGTAAAAGCCGATGCCTACGGTCACGGAGAAGAATTTATCTGCAAGAAGCTGTACAAAACAGGAATCCGGTTTTATGCGGTATCCAGTTTTGAAGAAGCTGTTCGGGTGCGCAGATGGTGTCCGGAAGGAGAAATTTTAATTCTTGGCTATACTGCGCCGGAATGTGCACCGATGCTTGCAGAATATGATATTATTCAGGCGGTTGTTTCTGTAGATTATGCAAAAGAATTAGCCAAATTTGCAAAAATAGGATGTCCTGTCCGCTGTCATGTGGCACTGGATACCGGCATGGGCAGAATCGGATTAAAGACAGGTCTGGAAGTTTCTGAAAAAGAAGCCTGCTTGCAGGAGATGAAAGAAATTTCTGCTCTGTCCGGCCTGCATGTGGAAGGGTTGTTCACACATTTTGCAGTTGCTGATGAAGAAGATTCCGAAAATGTTTCTTATACTGAAAAACAGCAGACGGCATTTTTCATGACGGCTGAAATGTATAAAACACAAATTGCGCCTCTGAAACATGTACACTGTATGAACAGTGCCGCCATTCTTTACCGGAATACACCGGAAAGCTCCCTTGCCAGAGCCGGCATTATCATGTACGGATTAAAGCCGAATGCTTCTCTTGCTGTTCCGCTGGAATTACAGCCTGTACTGTCGTTCCGGACGAGAATCAGTCACATCAAGGAAGTACATGCGGGCGACTGCATCAGCTATGGAAGAACCTATCAGGCAGAAAGCACACGCCGGATTGCCACAATCACAGTCGGCTATGCAGACGGCTATTCCAGACTGCTTTCCAATCAAGGCGAAGTGCTTGTAAAGGGCATCCGCTGCCGGATTACAGGACGTGTCTGCATGGACCAGACCATGATAGACATCACCGATGTGCCGGATGTTTCTGTCGGCGAAGTGGTTACTCTGATAGGCACGGACGGAAACGACTGTATCACTGCGGATGAGCTTGCTGGTATTTACGGAACAATCGGCTATGAAGTAGTCTGTGGCATCTCAAAGCGGATTCCGAGAATTTTCATGCAGGACGGAAAAATCATGCATGAAGACAGCCTGATATAAAAATTCTGTAACAAAAACGGAAGAAAGCGTTACTAATTACTAGAAAGAACAGGATTTACCGATATTTTAAATTGGAGGAAAATCAATGAAATTATATGCTTTAGGAATTGATGTCGGCTCGACAACGGTCAAGACTGTTGTCTGTGACGAATCGGGAAAGATTCTGCATTCCGCTTATCAGAGACATTTTTCAAAAGTCAAGGAAACTGTATCGGAACAGTTGGAAGCCATTGCAGAAAAATTTCCGGATGCAGAGTTCCGCAGTGCCATGACAGGTTCAGCAGGGCTGGGGTTAGCAAATGCGGCAGGGATTTCGTTTGTACAAGAGGTACATTCTGCATTTCTGGCAGTAAAGACATGCTATCCGGATGCGGATGCAGTAATTGAATTAGGGGGAGAAGATGCAAAAATTATTTTTCTGACCGGCGGTGTCGAGCAGAGAATGAACGGTTCATGTGCCGGCGGTACAGGGGCATTTATCGACCAGATGGCGACTTTGCTGGGAATTACCGTGCAGGAGCTGGATGAAGCTTCTCTGAAAGCAACAAGAACTTATCCGATAGCTTCCCGATGCGGTGTATTTGCAAAATCTGACATTCAGCCGTTATTGAATCAGGGCGCAGCACGTGAAGATGTCGCTGCCAGTATTTTCAAGGCAGTAGTAGACCAGACCGTTGCAGGACTGGCGCAGGGGCGTGAAATCAAAGGCAAGGTGCTGTTTCTGGGCGGGCCTTTGTCATTCCAGAAAGGCTTGCGAAAGGCATTTGTCGAAAGTCTGAAACTTTCGGAAGAAAATGCTGTCTTTCCGGAACAAGCACCTGTATTTGTGGCTTTAGGAAGCGCACTTTATGCCGAAGAAAGCAAAGATTCTCCGAAAACTGCTGAAGCTTTGCTTGAAAAAGTCCGGAACGCAAAAGCAAATTCAGATGTCATGACCGGAGAAAAATTATTTGATTCCAAAGAAGAATATGCAGAATTTGTAGAGCGTCACAAGCGGTGTGATTTACAGTATGCAGATTTAAGGACGTATGAGGGAGAAGCCTATCTTGGAATTGATTCCGGCTCGACAACGACAAAGCTGGTATTGATTACAGAAGACGGCCGGTTATTATACAGCCATTATGCCTCGAATGAAGGACAGCCTCTTGACCGTATTGCAGATAAACTAAAACAGATTTATGCAGATAAAAACGAAAATTTAATCATCAAGGCAAGTGCAGTAACCGGTTACGGCGAAGATTTGATAAAAGCAGGATTATCTGTAGACTACGGCATTGTAGAGACAGTCGCACATTTCAAGGCAGCATCGTTTTTCTGTCCGGATGTGGATTTTATTATTGACATCGGCGGACAGGATATTAAATGCTTCAAAATTAAAAATGGCGCAATTGACAGCATTATGCTCAACGAAGCATGTTCTTCGGGATGTGGTTCATTTATCCAGACGTTTGCGATGGCACTGGGCTATGATATTGGCGAATTTTCGCAGATGGGATTATTTGCAGAAAAGCCTGTTGAATTAGGTTCACGCTGTACAGTATTCATGAACAGCAGTGTCAAGCAGGCACAGAAGGACGGCGCAACCGTGGAAGATATATCCGCCGGACTATCAGCCTCTATTATTAAAAATGCGATTTATAAAGTTATCCGAGCCAAAAGCGTTGATGAACTGGGAAAGAATATTGTCGTACAGGGCGGAACATTCCTGAACGATGCTGTTTTGAGATGCTTTGAGCGTGAACTCGGCCGAAATGTCATTCGGCCGGCAATTTCCGGCCTGATGGGTGCATTTGGCGCAGCATTGTATGCCAAGGAACAACAGGAAGAAAACGGGGAAACAAGCCTGATTTCTCCGGAAGCACTGAAACATTTTTCTTATACGTCGAAAAATGTCAGATGTGGCGGATGTACGGCGAACTGTCTGCTAAATGTGATACGCTTTTCGGACGGCGGCAGATTCGTATCCGGAAACCGATGCGAAAAAGGAGCAGGCATCCGGAGAGAAACCGAAGTACCGGATTTATATAATTATAAATATGACCGTCTGCTGGAAATCGCCGAGGAAAAGCCTCCCCGCAAGAGAGCAGTAGTCGGCCTGCCGATGGTGCTGAATTATTATGAACTTCTGCCGTTTTGGCATACTTTGTTCACGAAGCTGGGCTTTGAAGTGGTGATTTCAGGCGAGAGCACCCGAAAAATGTATTTCAGCGGACAGCACACCATTCCGTCTGATACAGTATGTTATCCGGCAAAGATAGCACACGGACATATTGAAGCATTGCTGGAAAAGAAAGTAGATTTTATTTTCTGGCCGTGTATGACGTATAATCTCGGCGAGCCCGATACGGATAACAGATATAACTGTCCGGTAGTGGCATATTATCCGGAACTGATGAAAGCGAATCACAGCGGTCTGAATGATGCGAATTTCTGCAATCCGTATCTGGACATCAACAACCGGAAGAATGTAATTCAGGTAATGAAGAAGACGCTTGCAAAATACGGCGTACAGAAGCAAATTCCGGAAGCGGTGGACATGGCGTATCAGTCGCTTGCAGGTTTCCGGAAGGAAATGACGAAAAAAGCAAGGGAAATCATTTCGCAGGCGAGAGCCGAAGGCCGGAAGATTATCGTATTAGCCGGACGGCCGTATCATCTGGACAAAGAGATAAACCACGGAATTCATAAACTTATCACAAGTCTTGGACTGGCAGTCATTTCGGAAGAAAGTGTAGCCATGCTGGGGAAGATGCCTCATCTGCATGTATATAATCAATGGACATATCACAGCAGATTATATCGGGCAGCACAGTATGTAACAACCCAGCCGGATATGCAGTTAGTACAGTTAGTATCTTTCGGATGCGGAATTGATGCCATCACTACAGACGAAGTCAGAAGCATATTGGAATCTTCCGGAAAGCTGTACACGCAGTTGAAGATTGACGAGATTACAAATTTAGGTGCAGCCAAAATCAGACTGCGAAGCCTGCTTGCTGCGATGAATCAGTCAAAATAAAATCAGGCTAAGAAAGGAGAATTATTTTTGGAGAATGAAAGAGACTATCCGATTTTCACAAAGGAAATGAAAAAAACGCATACTATCTTGATTCCTACCATGTTGCAGATACATTTTCAGCTTATGATAAATGTATTTGAACTTTACGGATACAAATGCGAAGTACTGGAGAGTGAATCCCGTAAAGTTGTGGAAGAAGGCTTAAAGAATGTGCATAATGATACTTGTTATCCGGCATTGTTATGTATCGGGCAGTTTATGGAAGCCTTGAAAAGTGGCCGCTATGACCCGAATAAAGTTGCTCTGATGCTTCCGCAGACAGGCGGCGGCTGTCGTGCATCGAATTATATTCATCTGCTGAGAAAGGCCTTGAAAGATACCTATCCACAAGTACCGGTTATTTCGCTGAATTTCGTAGGACTGGAAAAAGACCCCGAAAACGGCTGGCACATGAGTATGCCGATGATAATCCGAACGATTTATGCGATGATATACGGTGATATGCTTCAGACACTATATAATCAATGCCGTTCTTATGAAACAGTCAAAGGCAGTTCGGAGAAGATGCTTCACAAATGGATAAAGAAAGTTTGCAGAATTCTGCGTTCCAATGATTATACGGTCACCAAGAAATATTATAAGCAGATGCTGGATGATTTTGCGACTATCGAACGTTCCGGAGAAAAGAAAATCAGAGTCGGGATTGTAGGCGAAATTTATGTCAAATACTCGCCGTTAGGAAATAATCATCTGGAAGATTTTCTGATTTCAGAAGGCTGTGAACCGGTTGTGCCGTCCATGCTGGAATTTATTTTATATTATCTGGTAAACAAAGTGCAGGATGCTCAGCTTTACGGAAGATATACAAAAGCAACGCCGGTATTCCAGATGCTTTACAAGCTGTTTTTAGCAGAACAGAAGAAAGTCATGAACGTAATGAAAGAACACGGGGTATTTGTACCGCCTCATGACTTTGAACACTTGCTGGAATCTGTACAGCAGTATATTCATTTAGGCGTCAATATGGGAGAAGGCTGGCTGATTCCTGCGGAAATGGGTGCGCTTGCCGAAAGCGGTACAGAAAATATCATCTGTACACAGCCGTTTGGCTGTCTGCCGAATCATATTATTGCAAAGGGCATGAGCCGTGCAATCAAAGAACGCTATCCGAATGCGAATATTATCGCAATTGACTATGACCCCGGCGCAACACGGGTAAATCAGGAGAACAGAATCAAGCTGATGCTTGCGAATGCAAGAGTTTCAGGGAATCTGTAAGAAAGTATTTACAAACACGGCAGATTATGTTATAATAGCAAAGGACTGATGCAACTTGCTGGAAACGACAATAGATGTCAGTTTGATACTGCGTTTCGGACTGAAATGTCTGGGAATATTTGCGCTGATATTTCTAACAGCAGTATTCACACCGAAGATGGCAGAAATATTTGATAAATGGAAAGCAAAGCATTTTCCAGCGAATTCCGGAAAAAAGACCGGAACAAGAGAAACATATCATGTTCGTTCGATTTACGAACTGCCTCCCGAACCGGAACAGCCGAGGAAAAAAGCGGTTGTCCGGAAGAAGGCGGATAAAAATCGCAAATCATAAAATATAAAATAAAAATCAAGAGAGGTTTTTCAATTATGGCAAAACAGGACAAGAACAAGAAATCTGTAGAAGCAATCACTTCTATGGATGAGGATTTTGCACAGTGGTATACAGATATTGTCAAAAAAGCAGAACTGATTTCTTATACAAGTGTCAAGGGCTGTATGGTTATCAGACCTTACGGCTATGCAATCTGGGAAAACATGCAGAAAATTCTTGACGGCATGTTCAAGGAAACAGGTCATGAAAATGTATGTATGCCTATGTTTATTCCGGAATCGCTGTTACAGAAGGAAAAAGACCATGTCGAAGGCTTTGCGCCGGAAGTAGCATGGGTCACACACGGCGGAAATGAAAAGCTGGAAGAAAGACTCTGTGTGCGTCCGACATCAGAAACACTGTTCTGCGAACATTATGCACAGACAGTACATTCTTACAGAGACCTGCCGAAATTATACAATCAGTGGGTTAGTGTTGTCAGATGGGAAAAGACAACCAGACCTTTTCTGCGTTCGAGAGAATTTCTGTGGCAGGAAGGCCACACTATTCATGCAACTGCGGAAGAAGCTATTGAAGAAACTGAAAAGATGCTGAATGTTTATACAAAATTCTGTGTAGATGCGCTTGCCATTCCGGTGGTACAGGGCAAGAAGACCGAAAGCGATAAATTTGCCGGAGCAGTTTCAACCTATGCCATCGAAGCCCTGATGCATGACGGAAAAGCTCTGCAGGCCGGCACATCACATTATTTTGGCGATGGTTTTGCAAAAGCATTTGATATTCAGTATGCCGGAAAAGATAATACATTACAGTATCCGCATCAGACAAGCTGGGGTGTAACAACAAGATTAATCGGTGCTATCATCATGACACACGGCGATAACAGCGGACTGGTACTGCCTCCGGCAGTTGCGCCGATTCAGGTCGTTATCGTACCTGCTGCAATGCATAAAGAAGGCGTACTGGAAAAAGCAACAGAATTATATCAGCAGTTAAAAAATGCCGGTCTGAGAGTCAAGCTGGATGATTCTGAAAATTCACCGGGATGGAAATTTGCCGAATATGAAATGAAAGGCGTACCGGTTCGAGTAGAAATCGGCCCTCGTGATATTGAAGCCGGACAGTGCGTACTTGCCACCCGTCACAACGGAGAAAAAACAAGTATTTCACTGGACACACTGGTAGAAAGCGTACAGGCAAAATTACAGGAAGTGCATGACGGTCTGTATCAGTCAGCACTGGAAAACCGCAACAAGAGAACTTACCAGTGCAGAACAATTGATGAAATCAATCAGGCACTGAATGAAAAAGGTGACGGTTTTATCGAAGCAATGTGGTGCGGAGAAGAAACCTGCGAAGATGAAGTCAAGGCACAGACGGGAGCAGGTTCAAGATGCATTCCTCTGGAGCAAAAACAGATTTCTGATGTATGTGTCTGCTGTGGAAAACCTGCAAAACACATGGTACTCTGGGGCAAGGCATATTAATGAACAGCCGGAAAACAGGATTGCTTCTACTATTAGCTTGTCTGTCCGTCTGCACCGGCTGTGGCCGTCAGACGGAACAGGCAGAACTTCCGGAAGAAACTATATCGGAAACACTGATTTCCGAAACCATGCCGGAAACAACACAGACAGCAGTAACTGTAAAATCGACAGTACCATCAACAACTGTGACAACAAAATCTTCTGCATCCGGAACGTATACCACAACGGCCGGAACGCAAAAAGAAAGCGAAGCCGGCACGGAACTACTTTCGACAGAAATAGTGCAGGATGAAGAAAATCCGGAAGAAACAGTAATTATTTATTATTACGCAAACAGTGGCGGAAGTTCCGGAAAAAAACGGACTACTGTCACTTCAAGGGCGACAGCCTCCCGCACAACCACACACACCACAACAACTGTGATGACAGACCCGATAATTCAGACTGCACCGCCGGAAACAGAACCCGAAGAAATCGAAACTGAACCGGAATTAGTGCATCTGACGGGAAATGCATCGGAAATTCTGAATCAGATGACACTGAGACAAAAAATCTATCAGATGTTCATTGTCCGTCCGGAGATGCTGACCGGTGCAGGAACAGTCACCGCAGCCGGAACATGGACACAGGAATGTATTTATCAACAGCCCGTAGGCGGACTGGTATATTTCGGAGATAATCTTGTTTCCGGAGGACAAACCTCACAGATGCTGTCCAATACGCAGAGTTATGCCAGAGATACCGGAGTAGGCATGTTTCTTGCTGTGGATGAAGAAGGCGGTCTTGTAGCCAGATGTGCCAAAAAGCTCGGCACGACAAAGCTAAATCCAATGCAGGAATACGGAAGCCGGAACGACTGGAATGAAGCCTACTGGATAGGCCAGACACT
>JAFRMZ010000251.1 GCA_017430465.1 Oscillospiraceae bacterium | reverse complement strand
CTATGGAATGGGCAGTATGTACACAAGTTATTTAGAAATGGAGCTGATTCAGTACCGTGTACTGCTTCTGATGAATTATTTTTACTAAAATACTTGACAAAATTCTGAAAATTTCGTATAATAGTAATATACTATTTTTTCAGGAGGTTATGCTCTATGTTTACACAAGTACCGCTTCCCTATGCTTATGATGCACTTGAACCCTATATTGATGCACTCACAGTCGAAACACATTATGCAAAACATCATGCCACTTATACCGCAAACTTCAATAAGGCTGTTGAAATGGCCGGCTTGCAGAATAAAAATATTATCGAAATTCTGTCGAATCTGGAGGCTGTCGCTGACCCTGCTGTCAGAACTGCCCTCAAAAACAACGGCGGAGGATTCTATAATCATAATCTGTATTTTTCTCAGCTTTCTCCAAATCCGGCGAACCAGCCATGCGGAAAACTTGCTGAAAAAATCGACAGCACGTTCGGCAGTTTCGATAATCTGAAAGCGGAACTTACTAGATTAGCACTCGGACAGTTCGGTTCAGGCTGGGCATGGCTTTCGGCTAACAAGAACGGCGATTTGATGATTTCAGCATCGCCGAATCAGGATAACCCCATTTCTGAAAAAACCGGCTACATTCCGATTCTGGCTCTTGATGTCTGGGAACATGCCTATTATCTGAAATATAAAAATCTCCGTGCAGATTATATCAATTCGCTGTTTAATCTTATCGACTGGAATACTGTATCTGCAAATTATGATGCTATTATCAGATGATTCTCTCCGCATTCCGGAAATTTCCGGAATGCGGATTTATTTTTTTACAAAAAGACTTGCAGTCTCCGGATTTTTATGCTATAATAGTTCGGAAAGGAGTTTTTAACACATGACTGAAAAAACAATAAAATTCGAGAACTTTGTTCGGATTGTCGTATGTCTGTTTGCAGTGTTCCTGACAGGTGTGCTGACTCTGGCAAGCCTTTTTTCAACTACCGGAATGGAAATCGTTCAGGAAGGAGAAGGCATCAATAATATTGTCATTACCATTCAGCAGGGAATTGAAACAGTCTGGTACTATCATGATAATATTTTTGCCAATCTGATATGGCTTGTTATCGGCTTTGCAGTATGTTTTGCCGTGATGCCGTTTCTGAAAAAAATTCCCTTCCGGATGGAAATGATATTTGTTTTCTTATGGGTGATATTACTCGGTTCTGTCTGGGTGACCTCCTCGCAGGTATGTCCTTCGGAAGATTCCGGCACGGTAGCGACCGCATCTATCCGAGCATCCAGAGATGATTTTGAATGGCTGGAACTGCCCTATTTTTCTTATTATTCTTATCAGTTAGGCTATGTGCTGTTCAATGAAATTCTCATCCGGATTCATGATACATTTAAAGAACCGGCCAATCTGATTTATCTTGAAATCATGAATGTGATTTTCCTTGCAGTTACTTATATGGGCATTCTGTTGCTGTGCAAAAAATTATTTAAAGATGAAAAAATTCATCATCTGACAGCATTTCTGTTATTATTCAGCATTCAGCCGATTATTTTCAGTGTCTTTCTTTATGGAATCTATCCGGGGATGATGTTCGCAGTCTGGGGAATTGTATTTGAAGTCTTCTATTTCCAGACGGAAAAAATCAGATTCATTCCATTATCAGCAGTATGCATTGCACTTGCATATCTGATAAAGCCAAATTATCTCATCTGTCTGACTGCTATGATGATAATTGTCTTTGCCAAAGTGGTCAGCGCACTGAAAAAGCCACGAAAACTGGCTGTCTGTCTGGCATATCTGGTTCTGAGTCTGGGACTTTCTTTTTCTCTGCCAAAATATACTGCTTCCTTCTACGAATCCCGAAGCGGTATTCAGCTTCAGCAATCCATCCCGATGACTTCTTTCATCGCTATGGGACTGAACGAATCCGGAAATGCTCCCGGATGGTATAATTATTTTCATACTATCTCTAATTTTGAAATCCATAATTTCAATACGCAGGAAGCCTCAAAGGCTTCTGTTGAAGAAATCAAGAACAGACTGCAATATTTCTCCGAAAATAAACATTATCGTGATGAATTCTTCTATAAAAAATTCGTTTCTCAATGGAATGAAACCAGCTATCAAAGTATCTGGAACAACAAAGTCCGGATGCAGTATCAGGAAAAAGGCAAGTTTTCCGAATGGGTCTGCAATAACGGCGAACAGAAAACAAAAGCCTATATGGATATTTATGCACAGTTGATTTTCACCGGCGTTCTGCTCGGAAGCATCGCCTGCCTGCGAAAAAAGGAACTCATGCAGATAATTTTTCCGTTAATTATCATCGGCGGTATGATGTATCATCTCATGGCAGAAAGCAAATCTCAATATGCAATGCCGTATTATATCCTGATGACAGGCTTCACGGCTGTCGGTATCTGCTGGCTTTATGATAAAATTATGCCCTTTCTTGAACCGAAACTGCTTACACTCAAATCGAAATTTAAATCAGAAAAGAGGTCAAATCATGAAAGAACAGAACAATCTGACCAAACTCAGCAAGTTTCTGAGCCTGATTCTCCGGCACAGTCCGCAGACAGTGGGAATTGAAATCGAATATCAGGGAGGCTGGACGGATGTCCGCACCCTGATTCAGAAAGTCAATCAGAACGGTAAATATCATCTTGATATGAAAACGCTCGAAGAAATCGTCCGCACGGATGAAAAACAGCGTTACAGCTTCAATGCGGATAAAACCAAAATCCGTGCAAATCAGGGACATTCGATTCCGGTCAATCTGGAGCTGAAAGAACAGATTCCGCCGGAAATTCTGTATCACGGCACGGCGGAACGCTTTTTGCAGTCGATTTCCGAACAGGGACTTCTGCACATGAGCCGTCAATATGTCCATCTGTCGAAAGATGAAGAAACGGCTCTGAAAGTCGGCAAACGTCACGGAAAGCCGTATATTCTGAAAGTCAAAGCCGGAGAAATGCATCAGCAGGGCTATCAATTTTACTTATCTGAAAATGGTGTTTGGCTGACCAAACACGTTCCGCCGGAGTTTCTCATCTGGAATCAGTAAGCATTCGGCTGAGGCAATAAATCGAAATTTAGGAGGAATTTCAAATATGAGCCGTTCATTTAGAGTTAAGACAAAACAAAATGTAGATTTACCATTAACAGCCTTTATGGATTGTTTGCAAAATCTTAGCTTATTTGATATTGCAAAATTAAAAATGTGGTATGATGGCAATGCTATTGAATTAGATTCAATAGAAAAATTATCTTTATCTATAGACAAAGTACATATCTGTTTTATGATAGAAGATTCTTATACTCACATAACATATCATGATGATTCTCCTGAAAAGTGGTGGGATATTGAAAGCAGAGCTTTAAAAGGCATAGGAAGAAGCCTGTTTGTTGCCACAGTAAGCATAATTGCAAATTTATCAAACGGATTGGCTGATTCCGCAGATGGTGCATGGCATAATCCCGATAAAAAGTATCACGGTATGGAATTGTGGAAAGAGTATTTGAATATTGAATTGAATCGCTAAATTCTGATTTGTTTCAGAAACACATTTATCAATCATAAGTTTAGCAAAGGGACAGTTCATATTGAACTGCCCCTGATTTTTTATCGCACCCGTTCCATAATTTTGAGTTCAAGCTTATCATCCTGCACGGTGATGAATACCGTATCGCCTTTCTGGATTTCATCATGAAGCCACATCCTCGAAAGCGGATTTTCAATCTCCTGCGTGAGCAGTCTCCGGATAGGCCTTGCGCCATACTGCGCCGTATCCGGACAGGATGCAATCCATTCTACGGCATTGCTGTCGTATTCAAGGACGATGCCGTTCTGCATGGTGCGTTCTGCGAGCGTGTCAAGCTGACGTTCTGCAATCTGCATCAGGCTTTCATGACTGAGATTTTCAAATACAAGAATTTCGTCAATTCTGTTAATAAGTTCGGGCGGAAGTGTTTTTTTCAGAATGCTGACTGTCTGCTTCTGGCGGGAATGCTCCAAAAATCCGACTGTATTTTGAATTTCATGCATTCCGAGATTGGAAGTCATAAAAATCAGGCAGTTCCGGAGACTGATTTTCCGTCCGGTGCTGTCTGTCAGAATGCCGTCTTCGAGTATCTGCAATAACAGATGCAGGACATCCGGATGTGCCTTCTCAATTTCATCAAACAGGACAATACTGCACGGACGTTTCCGCAGATGCGAACAAAAAACGGATTCTTCCGAAAATCCGACATATCCGGGAGGTGCGCCGATTAACTTGGAAACTGAATGCTGTTCCATATATTCGGACATATCGACACGAAGCAGGGCTTTTTCTGTTCCGTAAAGGATTTCGGCAAGCGTTCGGACAAGGGCAGTTTTTCCGATTCCGGTCGCTCCCAGAAACAGAAATGACCCTACCGGACGGCTGATTTCACGGAATCCGCTTCCAGCACGGCATACGGCATCACAAAGCTGACTGATAACCGTATCATGACCGATAATCTGTTTCTGCAAATAAGCTTGCAGATGCTTTAATTTTTCCTGTTCCGCTTCGGTTATCTGTTCGAGAGGGATTCCCGTCCGGAGCGATGCGACAGAAGCAACATCTTCAGGAGTGACTTCAGCAGAATCCTCACTTCTGAGGGAAGCACGGGCGCAGGATTCATCCAGCAGGTCAATTGCCTTATCCGGAAAGCTTTTATCTGCGATATATTTTTGTGATAATTCAATACAGCTTTGCAGAACCTGTTGATTCAGAAATACATGATGATAATTTTCATAATTTTCTTTCAGGCCGTTGAGAATCGAGAAAGTTTCTTCCGGAGAGGGTTCAGGAATCATAACACTCTGAAAACGTCTGGCAAGTGCGCCGTCTTTTTCGACAGTGCGGGCATATTCGGCAGGTGTTGTTGCACCGATAAGGCGCAAATCCCCTCTTGCAAGCTGAGGCTTCAGCATATTAGCGGCATCAATTGCGCCTTCGGCCGCACCTGCGCCGACAATGGTGTGCAGTTCATCAATAAATAAAATAATCCGGTTACTGTGAATTACTTCTTCGATACAGGCACGGACACGTTCTTCAAAATCGCCACGATATTTCGCACCTGCGAGCAGTGCGCCTAAATCGAGAGAAAAAATAAACATCCCCATAAGCTGTGCAGGAACTTCTCCTCTTGCGAATCTTTCCGCAACACCCTGAATAATCGCCGTCTTACCGACTCCCGGTTCACCGATAAGGCAAGGATTGTTTTTACTTTTTCGGGAGAGCACCTGTAAAATTCTGTCAATTTCGGAAGTTCTGCCGATAAGCGGGTCAGTCTGTTCGGAAGGAAGCATTAATTTTCCGTACCGGAATAACTGCGGAAATTCCGAAGCAGAAGGGGCATGGAGCATTCTGATATGTCCGGAGCAGTGACAGGAAGTTTCCAGCCCTTTCAAATCAGTGTGCATAAATTCCAGAAGTTCGGAAGCTGCACAGTTTTCATCCTGAAGCATAGCAAGCAGAACATCTTTTGTGCTGATTCTGGAATGTTTTTCTTTTTCCGCAAGTCTCTGTGCTTCTGCAAGGATTCTGTGCAGAGCTGGTGTCATGCTTCCATAACCGGGAGCTGTCCGGCTGCCTTTGCCGACAGTCCGAAGCAATTGCTGAGAAAATTTCTGTTCGGTAATCTCTGCATGAAGAAGAATCTCTGAAGCACTGTTGGGATGCTGATGCAGAATTCCCAGCAGATAGTGTTCTGTTCCGACATAAGTGTGACCCATCTCACCGGCGAGACAGATGCCGGCTTCGAGTGAAAGCATCGCATTTTCGGAAAATTTTTCTATTTGATAGTTATAATTTCTCTGCATAAAAACAAGAATCTCCTTTCCGGAATCAGCAATTTCTATCTGAGATACAGTAACAGTATAGCATTTTTTTTCTGCAATATTTGTCGAGAACATGTTAAAAAGCAATTCATTTCCGGGCAATTGCAGAAACTTGACAAAATTCTGCAAATATGTTATGATATTAGATAATATCTTTTCAGCAGGAGGTGAATTTCATGGGTTACAGAGAATTATATTTTCAGCATCACAAAGGAAAAAAATTACTGTTCCGGAAAGGGACGTATTATAAATGCGTTGCGTGCGGAAAATGGTTTCCAAAATCGCAGATTACAGTTGACCATATTATTCCGAAGCGCAAAGGCGGTCTGGATGTTATCAGCAACTTGCAGGCAATGTGCCGAAGCTGTAATTCCAGCAAGCGTGACAGGCAGTCCAAATTAGACACTGTCAAAGGTGTTGTCGGCATGACAGCACAGGGAGAACTTGGTCATTTTCTTGAAAGTGCTGCCAAACAGAAAGTAAAAGATGCACTCGGCATCAAGTATAAAAGAAAATAACCAAATCCGCAGTCACACATTTTTTCCTGATTCATACTATGTACTATGAAACAGCGCAGAACAGCGAAGTTTCAGATATATATATTTTTATCATAAGGAGATTATGTACTATGTGTTTCGATAACAACAATAATGGCTGCTGCTGGATTATTCTGCTCATCATCATTCTGTTTTCCTGCTGTGGCAACAACAATAACTGCGGATGCAACAACAACTGCGGATGCGGATGCTGATTCCGGCTTTTTGAAAACAATCAGGACTGCTGTACATCAAGTACGGCAGTCCTTTTTGTTCAGGAATTTTTTTTGAGAAGCAAATGTTCGGCATCCTGTGCTTTTCCGCAGCGGTAGCAGAACAGCGCATCCGGACTGACCAGTTTCTTTCCGCAGAAACGGCAGAACTGCCGTTTTGGTGTTTCCGGTATCGCCGGAAGGGGCTGGGTATGGTCAAGCGGTGCAGGCATATCCTTGCTTCGGAACGCCGGTTTTATTTCCGGCACTGCACTGGATACAGCCGGCTTCGCCGAAATCAAATTCCAGAGCATACCGAAACAAAACAGGACAATACAAATCAGAATTCCGATTCCGGAAAAAACAACTGTTTTTCCACGCAGGGCTGAACCGAGTTCTGCCGGCAGATGTATCAGCTCCATAAGCCAAGACATCAGCAGACCGCCCATGAAAACAATTGTACAGGGCATTACAGCGGTCATACTGTAGACTTTAAAAGCCGTACCGATTTTTTTTCTTTTGCGCATGAAAATAATTATCATCCATGCAAGTGCCAGTCCCAGCAGAAGTGCCAGAACAATTTCTATCCAGAAGGAAACAGACATCCGGAAGAAAAAGCCTTTCACGCCTTTATACATGTAAGATTCCAGCACATGATTGAGCGTATCCAGCGGATGATTCAGATTTTCCTTCAATTTTGTCTTATCGGGGTCAAGAAACCGGAGTCCGGTTTTTTCATAAATCAAATCTGTATTTTCTTCCAGAAGCTGAACAAATTCCTGTGCTTCGATTTCGGGAAATTCTCCGCCATCTGTCAGATACTGATTATATTTTTCAGCCAGTATTACTGCAAAGTCTGAAAACGTTCCTTCATGCAGAACTTCCTGCACTTCTTCGACAGTGATGCGTTCATCCTGAATATACTCATCCAGAATATACTGTGCAAGGGATTTTTCCGAACCGTCCGGCTGACTGACCTGTATATTTTCCAGCACAACCGCTTCGACTGCCTGCGGAATGGCAGCAGTTTTCACATAATACCGGAGTGTCATGCAGATGAGCAGAAGCGAAGTCAGCACAAACACGCCGAGAACCGACAGCACTGTCAGCAAAATATATTTCTTTGTACTGTAGAGGATTTCTTTTTTTTCTTTCAGATGCTGTTCTGTATTATCTTCTTTTATCTTTCTGAATTTCATCATAAATCCAATCCTTATTTTGCTTTTTGATTTTTCATTGTCAGGCTGATGCGCTTGCGTTTCAAATCCACATCCAGAACAGTGACATTGACGACATCGCCGACTTTCACGACTTCCAGCGGATGCTTGACGAATTTTTCATCTGTTAGCTGAGAGATATGCACAAGTCCGTCTTCGTGAACACCAATATCCACAAAACAGCCGAAATCCACAATATTCCGGACAGTACCGACAAGTTTCATGCCTGCTTTGAGGTCGCTCATTTCCATAACATCACCGCTTCGCATCAAAGGAGGCGGAAGCAAATCTCTGGGGTCACGGCCGGGCTTACGGAGTTCCTCGGTCATATCATTCAGCGTATAGACGCCGATATTGAGTTCTTTTGCGAGTGTTTCCGTTCCGACTTTCTTTACCTTTTCGGTCAGATTGTCGAGTTTGCCGGCGGCAGCATCTTCCAGAGAATAACCGAACTTCTGTAACAGGGCTTCGGCCGCCGGATAGGCTTCCGGATGGACTGCTGTATTGTCAAGTGGCTGAATTCCTCCTGAAATTCTCAGGAATCCGGCGCACTGTTCAAAAGCTTTCTTGCCGAGCTTCGGCACTTTCAGGAGTTCTTTCCTGCTTCGGAACGCACCGTTTTCTTCTCTGTATTTGACGATATTCTTCGCAACAGAATTATTAATTCCGGCGATATGTGAAAGCAGAGGTACAGAAGCAGTATTCAGGTCAACGCCGACAGCATTCACGCATTCTTCGACAACGCCGTCAAGGGCAGTTTTCAGGTCATTCTGAGGCATATCATGCTGATACTGTCCGACACCGATAGCCTTCGGGTCAATCTTGACGAGTTCGGCAAGAGGGTCTTGCAGTCTTCTTGCGATGGAAACTGCACTTCTAAGCGAGACATCATAATCAGGGAATTCTTCAGCAGCGAGTTCCGAGGCAGAATAAACAGAAGCTCCGGCTTCGGAAACTACCATATAAGAAACTTTGTGAGAGAATTCCGGAAGAAGTTCCGCAATAAAAGCTTCTGATTCTCTGGAAGCTGTTCCGTTTCCGATGGCGATTGCTGTTACCTGATAGGTTTCCACTAATTTTTTGACAATCTCTTTGGCTTGTTGTTTTTTCCATTCTCCGGATGTGGGATAGACAATTGCAGTATCGAGTACTTTTCCGATACCATCCACAACAGCGAGTTTACAGCCGTTTCGATAGCCGGGGTCAAATCCGAGCGTAACAGTATTTTTCAGAGGAGACTGCATAAGGAGCTGTTTCAGATTTGAGGCGAATACTTTGATTGCTTTTTCACAGGCATTTTCAAAGAGGACGTTCCGGACTTCACGGACAGTTGAGGGAATAATCAGTCTTTTGGCACTGTCGCACGCCGCCTGACGGACAAATTCAGAAGCTTTTGAGCCGGTATCTTTCAGATAGGGCTTTGTGCAGGTACGCTCTGCCAGAAGTTCTGAAGCATTGATATTAATTTTCAGATAGCCTTCTTTTTCACCACGATGCATGGCAAGTATCTGATGTCCCTGCAATCTGGGGACAAGCTTGTCATATTCATAATAATCCTGATACACGCTGGCTTCTTCGGGATTTTCTTCGGCTTTGTCTGTTCCGGTACAGCCGAGTGTTCCGAACCGCTGATATAAATCCCGCATTTCGGAACGGACTTCGGCATTATCGGAAATTTGTTCGGCGATAATATCCATTGCGCCCTGCAAGGCGGACGGAACATCCGGAACTTCTTTTTCTTCGGAAAGATAATTCTGTGCAAGCAGTTCGGGGTTCACATCAGGATTCTGTTCAAGAAGGGCTTCAGCGAGAGGGGCAAGACCTTTTTCCCGTGCGACAGAAGCTCTTGTTCGTTTCTTTTCTTTGAACGGTCTGTAAATATCCTCAATTTCGACAAGTGTCAAAGCTTTTTCGACAGCATTTTGAATTTCTTCTGTCATTGCGCCTTTATTCTCGATAGCTGTAAGAATTTCTTCTTTTCTGGATTCGAGATTGCGAAGTGCCTGCAACCGGAGAGCCATTCTGCGGATAGTCTGGTCATCCAGTGCACCGGTCATTTCTTTTCGATAACGTGCGATAAATGGCACTGTTTTTCCGTCATCGAGCAATTCGACAACATTTTTTACTTGTTCCGTTCTGACGGCGAATTCTTCTGTCAGAATCTGAATCATGTTCATCATAGTGATAAAAATCCTTTCTGTGATAATATTTTATGCGTGGTAATTCCGGATAACAGTCATAAAGGCATCGCCGTATTTTTCGAGCTTGACCCGTCCGACACCTGAAACGCTCAGAAATGCCATATCTGAAACGGGCTGTTTCCGGCACATATCCCGAAGAGTCATATCTGTAAAAACGACATACGGCGGAAGATGTTCTTTTTTTGCGACTGTATCACGGCACTGCACCAATAACTGAAATAAAGGTTCATCCATGCCGGAAGCCTGTTTTTGTTCCGGTAAAGATTCCGCTGAGGGAATTACTTTTTTCACGGGCATGGATAATTTCTGCTGTTCTTTCAGGAACAGGCCGGCTTTCCGGTTCAGATGCAGAATTTTCTGTTCTTTCAGTGTCAGCATACCGATACTGACAAGATAAGCCAGTATTTCCAGACAGAATTTTTCAGAAATTTCTTTCATAATGCCGGAAGCCGGAAAGCCGGAAATTTTTTTAGATTTTCCACGAAGGACGGCGGTCAGTTCTGAGGCATTCAGATGCAGATTCCGTTCATGCAGATGATAGATACAGGAAATAATTTTCTGCGTTTCCTGTGTGATGTCTTTCATTTCGGCATGTGTCCGGCAGAAACTGCAATTTCCGCAATATTTCGGGGAAGTATCTCCGAAATAGTTCAGCATGTAATACCGCAGGCAGGATGCACCTGTACAATAATTCTGCATGATGCTGAGGCGTTGTTTTTCTTTCCGGCGGAGTTTTTCTCTTGTTTTTTCGTCAATCTGCGGATTATCGCCGGAATTTTCAATCAGAAATTTATTAATCCGGATGTCTCCGCCATCATAGAACAGGATACATTCCGCCGGACTGCCGTCACGGCCTGCACGCCCCGCCTCCTGATAGTAACTTTCCAGATTTTTCGGCATATTATAATGAATCACAAAACTGACATCAGATTTATCAATCCCCATACCGAATGCATTGGTTGCGACAATCAGGCGGACACGGTCATAAATAAAATCCTCCTGATTCTGACGGCGTTCTGCATCAGTCAAGCCGGCATGATACCGGACAGCCGGAATGCCAGCCTGATTAAGTGCATCTGTAACCTGTTCCACCAGCCGGCGGGAAATACAGTAGATAATACCTGTTTTTCCACGATGTAAAGCAAGAAATTCAAGAAGTGCCTGTAATTTATCTCTGGGCTGACGAACAGCGAAATATAAATTTTCCCTGTTAAATCCGGTTGTCAGGCAGAACGGGTCTTGCAAATCCAGCAGTTTTCTTACATCCTGCGCAACTTCCGGCGTAGCGGTAGCAGTTAACACGCTCAGAACAGGTCTTTTCGGAAACAATTTTACAAACGGCAGAATATTCAGGTAACTTGGCCGGAAATCCTGTCCCCACTGGGAAACACAATGCACTTCGTCTACAGTTATCATAGAAACCGGCAGTTCTACGGCG
>JAFRMZ010000028.1 GCA_017430465.1 Oscillospiraceae bacterium | reverse complement strand
GGTATACCCACATATACTGCTTACTGTTGTCTGATACTCCATATTCTTTGAGAACTTTGACGTATGTTTCATCGCAGTGCAGTATTTTTTCTTTCAGCATTTCTTGAGTGGAAATTTAGTCTCGCAAAGCGCAAATTCGATCTTGGTCTGTTGCTCACAAAAAGAGAAGATACAACAAAAGCATCGATTGTTCTCAGCATCATTGCAATGAATATCGACCGACTTGCGGCGATGCTTTTGCGTCTTCTCCAATTTATCTTGTCATTTTTCATTTTTGATGATGAAAAATGGACGGACTCTGAGATTTGTGGTTATTGAGGAGACATTAATCAGAGTCAGTATTTTGAACCGTCCAATACGTTGATGCTGAATTTTAGCTGTATGCTCGAAAATGCAGAACTGCATCCGAATCAGGAGATTGATTCCTATCAATGGTTTGATTATCAGGAAGCTCTGAGACATATCAAGCCGGAAAGCCTTGCAAAAGAATTTCTGACCGCTTGGCTGGAAAAGCAGAAGAAAATTTTTTCTGCATAAAAATTAATGAATCAACGATAAGGAGCATATCTATGAATAAAAATTCAAGAATTCGCTGGGGAATTATCGGAACAGGCAGAATCGCTCATACATTTGCAGAGGCTCTTTCCGGCTGTGAAGATGCGGAATTATATGCAGTAGCATCCAGAACTGCTCAGAAAGCTAATGATTTTGCTGAAAAATTCGGCTTTCTGAAAGCTTACGGTAGTTATGCCGAACTCGCTCAGGATGAAAAAGTTGATATTGTATATATCGCAAGTGATGGAAATCATGGACAAATGCCGTAAGCAATGGGGATTATTATTTCCGGAAGAAGTTGGATAAATCACGAGCATAATTAAAATAAAAAATCAGAATTCTTATCTGTAAGAAAGAATTCTGATTTTTTTGCTTATTGGTTTTATATGAAAACATAAAGTTAAAGAATTCATTAAACTAAAATTTACTTTAAATTGTACTTTAGAATTGTTTAAATTCCATAGCTGAAATATCAATAAATGAGAGCTTATTGACTGAATTTAACAAATTTTATAAAAAATATGCAATTTTATTCAATTGAGTATTGACTTTTTATTTCTTTTAGCTTATAATTAACTTAAAATAAAACGAACGGGGGTTCTCTGATGAATAAAAAATTACCTAAAGCAATAACCGCAACAGTTATGGCTACTGCAGTATTGTGCAGTTCTATGATGACAGCATCCTTCCCGACACTTGCAGGCCTTTATGTACAGAATTCTGTTCCTGTCAGCAGTATGGCCACTTCACATGCTTCAGGCTTCTACGTAGATGGCACAACTATTCGTGATGCAAACGGAAATGCTTTCATGATGCGTGGAATCAATATCGCTCATGCATGGTATAAAGACCAGACAGAAACATCTATCAAAGCGGCGGCATCTCTCGGAACAAATGTTGTCCGCATTGTGTGTGCGGATGGCATCCAATGGGAAAAGACTTCTGCGGAAGAACTGAAAAATATTATCAGAATCTGCAAAGAAAACAATCAGATTTGCATTCTTGAAGTGCATGACGCTACCGGCCGTGACAGTAAGGAGGACTTGCTGAAAGCTGTTGATTACTGGATTGAAATGAAAGAAATTCTCGAAGAAAATCAGAAGTATGTGATTCTGAATATCGCAAATGAATGGTTCGGAACATGGGACGGCTCTGCATGGGCGGAAGGATGCAGGGAAGCTGTTCAGAAAGTCCGTGATGCTGGCATCAGAAACATGATTATGATTGACTGTGCCGGATGGGGACAGTATCCGGATTCCGTCAAGGATTACGGAACATCTGTTTTCAACGCTGACCCGAATAAAAATACTGTATTTTCAATCCACATGTATGAGTATGCCGGCGGAAATGCAGATATGGTCAGAAATAATATTGATAATGCGCTCGGAATCGGTGTTCCAGTAATTATCGGCGAATTCGGCGGTCAGCATACGGATGGCGATGTCGATGAAGCGACTATCATGCAGTACTGCACGGAAAAAGGTGCAGGCTACCTCGGATGGTCATGGAAAGGCAATAATTCTGACCTCGCTTTTCTTGATATTGCTGAAACTTGGAACGGCTCGGAACTTACCGAATGGGGAAATGCTTTAATTTACGGAGAGTTTGGTATTCAGAAGACTTCAAAAACTTGTTCTGTATTCAGTTCCGATTCCGAAGAAAGTACAGAGGCAACTACAGAAGAAACTGCTGAAAAAGAAGATACAACTCAAAAATATCAGCTCGAAGCCAAAAGCGGTGATGAAATTCAGGTGTTCCTGAACGGTACACCGAAAGCATCGGTCAACGGCTGTTTCGGATATAAAAATGCTGTCGGTGCGTGGATTTCAGAAGAATGGTCTGCAGTATTTGATGCTGATGGAAACATATCTGTTAGATATACAGTACCGGAAGATGCTGTCAATCCAGAATTCCAAATCTGGTGGTCCGGCCTTTGGAATGATAATACGCAGTCAAATGATGAAGCTTTTGCAGAATTTGACAGTTATCAGATTCAGAATGATGGTTCAGAAACGGAAACAGTATCTGCTTTCTATGGAGATGTCAACGAAGACGGGGAAATTGACATTCTGGATGTCATTACTTTAAATAAAGCAATTCTCGGAAAAGAAAATCTCTCTGTACAGGCGGTACGGAATGCCGATGTGAACAGAAATGAAACACCAGATGCAACGGATGCACTGATGATTATGAAATATATCGTTGGTGTGATTGAAGATTTTAATTAATTTATTTTCACCCTTCTCCTTTTAGATACTGAAAATAGCAGTCTGTTTTCCAGCAGTCTGCTTTTTTCATATATTTTTTGCAAAAAATAAAATTTAGCTAAATTTATAATTTTTCAAAAGCAAAATAATCAGTGATTTTTTTGAATCATGATATTTTATCAGAATTATAGTAATTTTAGATAAAAATCAGATGAAATATCTGTTCATAACGCTGAATGTTTCTGCTTTAGCTAAATTTAATTAAAAACATATTGACAAATATGATTAAATATGCTATTATTTAATTACTGAAAAATAATTTGTACGATTAAAATATAATTAAATGGAGGTAATTTTTATGAACAAGAAATCAAGAGGTATACTTGCCATGCTTGCATTGCTGTCCATGTTCTCCATGACAGCCTGTGGAACATCATCTTCTCAAACGGTTTCCGGCGCAGGGATGAAAGGCATATCGGAAATTTCCGGTACATCTGCAAGCTATACGGCATTACAGCTCGGTAAGGATTATACAGAACTTTCAGCAGATTTGAAAATCATTACCAATCGCACCGACCTGATGGAAGCAAATCCAGATGCAAGAGATTTTCAGGATTTTATTCAGGAATTTAATGTGATGTATCCGAATATCAGCATTTCTTATGAAGGAATCACCAGCTATGATGACGATATGACCACCCGGCTGACTTCTGCTGACTGGGGAGATATTTGCTGTATTCCGGCGACAGTCGCCAAAAGTGAATTGAGCACCTATTTTGAGCCGATTGCCGGCGTGGATGACCTCGATGGCAAATATGAAT
>JAFRMZ010000250.1 GCA_017430465.1 Oscillospiraceae bacterium | reverse complement strand
GGGAACATTGCTTTCCTATATTGGTATGCCGACTAAACCCTACAAAGGCACAGAACAGCTTGAAAGTGAAGAATTCAAAAATTTTATTCAAAATCCTGCCTATGCCGTCGCAGTCAAGGAAATTACAATCCATTCTACCAAGCTTTCTGATATGCAGAATGCTGTTCTTTATGATGTACCCGGTTTCGATTCTCCTACACAGATACACAAAGAACAGACTATTCGTATGATGGCAACAGCAGACGTAATTATTTTAATCGCTAATGCCGGAAAACCAAGCATTACAGGTCCGCAAGTTCAAATTTTTGAGGACGAATGTGACCAAGACGGTATTCCATTCAATGAAAAAATCTTTGTATTTGGTAATAAAGCAGATACTGCCAATGATGCACTCAGCCGGAATTTAGAAGTGCTTCGTTCTCAGCTGGATAAATATCGTATTGTTAGACACGAGCTTATTGACAAGCGTCTTGTTATCGGCTCTGCAAGAGCAAAACTCGAAAAAGAAGGCAAGCTCCCAAGTACAGGCATTCTGGAAAATCTGGAATCTAAAGGCATTGACAATGGCATTGATGAAATTCATGCCAGACTGGAACGTTATAATGAAACTGAAAGATTTGAGATTTTGAAAAAGCGCATTAACAGAATTTATACTGAACTGGAAGAATGTCTTGCACCAGAACTTTCTGTTTTGAGCGAAGGTGCTGACATTGGTATGAATATCGGCGAAATTTCTGGTATTGTCATTCAGCTGATGGAAAAATCAAATCAGATAAAAAAAGAACTGGATATGTTGCACAGCAGTATTCCAAAAGTATTTGCAGAACAACCTCTTTCTAAGAAATTTCACACTTCTGTCAGCACCGTGAATTCCGAACATTATGGCATACAGGAAGAGGAAAAAGAGAATGCTCAAAATGCTGTGGGTACAACGGGCAGTAATATTTCAATTGATGAATTTGAAAGAAAACTCCGTGATTTGAAATATAATCAGATTTATGATTTTTTCATCAAAACGATTATTGACCTCGCTATCGAAACGCATGAGGAATATGACGAAAAAATTAAAAATATCTTTCTGAATGCGCTTTCTATAAGTCCCAATAATCCGTATTATGATGAACTTGTCAGTCAAGTGACAGAATATCTGAAAGATATCAATTATGAAAACAAAGAGGGCTATTACAGAAGCCTTGCAGAGCGTTTTTCTACAGACTTAATGGAAACTCTGCTTCGACAGAATTTCGGTGGCCGTGACAGGTGGTCAGCTTATGAAGACAGACAGCTGAACCTGTTTAGCCTGAGTATCTTCAATCAGGAAAAAAATGAAGAACTCCCTCCCAGCAGACAGCCTATGCTGTACTCAATTTTGTTCCATGACAGCGGTAATCATACAGATTCTAACCAGTTAATTGCACAGCTATTAAATATCATTTTGCAATATGCCCCTGATAAAGAACAGCAAATCCGACAGGAATTTACACCTATCTTAAAAGTAATTGCAAACGTAAAAAAAGAAAAAGCAGTAGAATATCTTTCTGATGTTTGTGACAGAAGGTCAAATTTCTCTCCGGAACGTTTCTTAACATCTCTGTATAATTATCTAGAAACAGAATTTGAAGACGAACAGGAAGAGAAAAATTCTGATTCTGCATTCCCTGCCATTACACTGGATTATTACAACGAACGCTGTAAGACAGAAGCTCTTAACAGCAGTAGCATTGATGTTGTATGTGGTCACATCAATCAGGATATTGACATTCTCAGCAATTTGTTATTGAATGCAGCGATTCCAGCAATTCAGATTGACAAGGCTTTTGTTTATTACATGATTCGGAGTATCGAAAATGTTCTTAACAGCTTGAAACCCGGTAAAAATTACCGTTTTGGAGAATTTGTAAAACAAAATACTGAAAAAATTGCCTGCGGTCAGCTTGCTGATATTCAGGCAGAAGAGAAAAAACGCCGTCTTCGCCGTGAAATCTGTTCTGAAATTCAAAGAATTCTCAACAGTGTGAAATCTGGTCAAACAGAAGAATAATATTTTGAGGTGAATCAAATACTATGAATGTTGTTTTATTACATCCCACAGATGTTGCTCGTGCACATGATGAAATTATTGAAAATATCAAGAAAAATCCTGTGTTTGTAGTAACAGCAGAAGAAGAACTTTGCGATTATATTCCAAAATTGAAACAGAAAGAAAAAATTCAGTCTCGTATGCGTATCTGCAAACAGCAGAAAATTAATGTTCTGCTGAAAAAAGATGAAGAAGAAAAGCATTTTTCATTACTGAGCGAACTTCTGGAAGCAATTGACCTTTCCCAAGGAGAATGTGAAGTCGTTGTGCTGGGAGATGTGAATGTCTCACAGGAACAGGAAATGGAAGTGCGCTGTCAGCTCTGTGCAATTATCCAGCAATTTGTCTATATCAATATCCAGCTTTCTCAAGTGCATGTATGTACAGAAAAAGAATCCCGTGACAACGAAAAAATCCGCACATTTGAAAGAACAATTGAACAGCATAAAACAGCAATCAAAAATGCTGTGGACCATGTGGAAACTCTGGAAGAGGATAATAAAAAATATCGTTCTGCTATTCTGACAAAATTGAAAAATATTCAGGATTATATTAATGAAACCCAGAACAATGAACTGAAAATTGCAGTTGCTGCTACAAAAAAAGCCGGAAAAAGTGTTATCGTCAATTCTATGATTGAATGTGAAATGGCACCTACCAGCTTGGAACTCGCAACACCTAATAACTGTATCTATAGAAAAAGCTCTGATGAGGATTATCATCTACATTACCAAAAGAAAAACTGGGGAAACAGTGATTCTGAAGTTATCCGCACAAAACTGCAAGAGCTTTTTGAACAGGCAAATCAGGACTATGAAAAAGGACTCGGCATTCCAGATATGGAATTAGAATACCCTACCATCAAAGACGGCTTTTCTTTCTATACTATCTATGATACTCCCGGTCCGAATCTAGCAAATGCAACTGCTCATAAAGAAGCCGCTAAAAGAGGTGTAGATGCTGCGGATGTCATTGTTTTTACAATTGACTATTCTAAATATCTCACAGATGATGAGTATCAGTATCTTAAAGAAGTTTGGAAAATGTGTCAGGAAAAAGGCAAGAAATATTCTCTGAT
>JAFRMZ010000249.1 GCA_017430465.1 Oscillospiraceae bacterium | reverse complement strand
TCTTCTCTTTTTGTGAGCAACAGACCAAGACCGAATTTGCGCTTTGCGAGACTAAATTTCCGCTCAACTTCTATTCGGTCAGTATTATCCTGATAAGCAGTTTTCTTCTCTTCTTTCGTGTCAGCATTCTTCTTAGGTCTGCCAAGCCTCTTGCCGGAAAGACGAATGTCAAGGCCGCTGCAAAACGTGATATTATCACGATTTCGGTATATTTGGTCTGCAAGAACACGCTCGGGATAATGTCCTGTGCGCTGCTTGTAGTTTTCAATTGCAGTCTTCAGTACTGTGCTTTCATTGTATGCATCAAAGGACAGCTTTTCAAGCCTGCATATTCCTGTTTCATCAACTGACAGATCAAGCTTGGCTCCGAATTCTACAGGTGATTTCGCCTTGCCTCTGACTATCGGACAGATATACGGCTGACTTATGCTGACTATTCTGTCTTCAACAATAAAAAAGCTCAGATGTGGGTGTGTGCCACACCGGAAAATGGAACATACAGAATCGCTCTGTATTTCTACAGTGACGGACGGCATGAAATCCTATGGAAGCGGTGATTATGTCCATGCCGGATGCTGGGCACATGCCAGACGGGATTCCAAAAGAAGATAAATCCGGAACATCTGCATCCGCACAGGCGCTGAAACGGATTGATGCTATGTTCAGACTGGAGGCTGAAGCAAAAAAGAAAAAATTCACAGAAGAACAGCTTCTTCAGATGCGGCAGGAAAAGATTCTGCCAATGATAACAGAATTCTATGAGTTCATCGGTACTCTGAAACCTCTTGGAGGCTCACAGCTTTTCAAGGCGGTCGGCTATGTCAAAAATCAGAAAGAGAAACTTATGGTATTCCTGAACAACCCGAAAGTGGAGATGAGCAATAATATTGCTGAAAGAACCGTGAAGCCGTTTGTCATCTGCCGGAAGAATTTCCTGTTCTGTGATACAGAAAAAGGGGCAGAAGCCAGTGCCATCATTTGTACCATCATAGAAACAGCAAACCGGAACAATCTGAATTCTTACGAATACCTGAACTATCTGCTGACAGTCCTTCCCACATTTGGTGAGAATCCAACCGTATCACAAATAAAATCTGTCATGCCATGGAGTCTTGCGATTCCTGCTGTATGCCGCAATCCTGAATTGTGAGCTTTCCATTCATACTATTTCACAGTAATTCACAATTGTGCCTTACTATGATTTTTTCTTCACACTATTTCAAATTGTGAAAAGCCAGTCTGTGCGTGACTGGCTTTTTTCATTGCAAGACGTTGAATATTGACCGCTTACTGTTGAACTCGTTTTATCGCAGGAAAGTTATGAATTGAATTTTTATTATTCTATTTCAGGACAAAGATTTGTTTTTTTGTGTATTGTATCATATAAATTTTTTATATCAATTGTGGAAGCACCTATGAGTGCAGAAGAAGCCAGACCCAATGTGGAACACACTACACCTGCGCTTATTGCAAGGGTAGCCCCTATTGCCACTGTTACGGGATTATCGGACTTGAAAAGCCATTTGATTACATATCCGCTGAACAATGAAATTACACCTGACAAGTCAGACAGCATATATGTAAATGCCTCTTCAGTATAGATTCCCTTGTCATAAATATAATAATCTTCAGAATGTTCATATTCGCTTTTCTGGTCACTTGATTCTGCAAGATAACAAGCCTGTGTTATTGCCTCAGCTATCTGTAACACTGCACCGACAATTGATATAAATATGCTAAGGAGATTGAGTTTCTTGTATTCAGGAATCGAAGTACCCATGCTGTATATACAGCTTCCTATATTTACAGTACTGCTTACAATCCAAAGTATGGTAAGAGGTTCTGTATCATAGTACGGCATAGGTGAATATCCGCCGCCGAATGCGTTTACCAGTGATATTGCAAAATTTCCCGCTGTTGACACAAAGGAAATAAATGAAATTATTGTGTCACTTGCGAAACCAGATTTTCCCTTTATATCTAAAACAATGGAACAATCATTGATTGCTGTGTCTGTAAGGTAAGTGATACCCATCAATATACGGCATACATCGGTTACAATTTTATTTGATTCGGTCATTGTTTCATCTGAATCTTCAAAGTCTGATTTCAGGAGACAGAATTTTTTGTTTATAACTTCTGATATGTCACTTAAACCTGCTCCGAGGAAAACCTGAAGTTCTTCTTCACTGATTGCAGACCTGCCCTCTATTATGTGGTATACCAGATTGAACATAAAAGCAAACGGTGTTATAGCCAAATCAACATATGAAATTTCATTTATTCCATAATGTCCAAGAACCTCTGATATAACGGGAATATATCTGCACTCTGTCAATGATTTCCAGATACTTTCAAATGTCTCTTCAATAACTTCAAATATGGTGTCTCCCTCATCTCTTGCAACCGTAAGAATATCCCTTGCCATTACAGCGAAGAATTTTTTCAGTACATTTATGAAATCCTTTATTGATTTACATTCTGAAATATCATAAATTATTTCACTGATTTCTTTAATAACTTTGTCAACAATATTCTTTACGTTTTCTGATACTTCAAGACCGCTGAACACATTGAGAACACTGTTATCCAAAGCAATGTCAGGGGAAAGCGAGAAAGCGTCACCTATTCCAAAAACTTCATTGTACATACTTATAGAGGATGGTGTCTGTGAGAAAGAAGCATCTTTGTGGCTGTCGCAAATCTGCAAAGAATCATCAATATTGTCAATATATTTGTCAATATCATTGATTATTCCGTCAAGGAAATCATCATATTTACCCCTGATATTTTCAATTACAGAAATAACTGCTGTGTCAGCATATGAAATAACATGGAGGAAAGCAGTTCTAAGTCTCAATGTACCCTCTATGTCAAGGAACTGAAGCAGAAAAGCAATGATATCATCAATCGGTATTCCGATAAATTCAAGAATTTTTAAGATACATTCCAAACATTTGCCTATTGTATCAATTACAAAACAAATAACTTCCGCACCTATTTTTATTACAAAGCGAATAGCACCTTCAACTATTTCCGTCACGAATGAAACAACTTTTTTTGTAAGATTTTTTACAAATTCAACTGCTGCATCAAATCCCTCTTTTACGGAATAGAAGAAATCACCCAGAGACATTGATTTTGAACAGAGAGTTAATTTTTTAAGCCCGCCTTTTCTGTCTGCCTCTTTAATTTTCATGGCAAGTTCATTTATTGTGTCAGCAGCAAGCTTAATATCATCATCGTCTAAATCCTTTGCAAGAGGTCTGGTACTTCCATCCTGATGCATGATAAGTGCATTCTTCAATTTTTCAGGAGTGTTGAGTTCGAGGAGACGGTTTAAAGATTTTTTTCCTGCAAAATAGGATTCGCCTTTGCAGGCTTTTTTAACTGTATCAGTATCTTCTTCCGCTGGAATTTCAGTAATATTGAACGAACCTGGTGCAGTATCCGAAATTGGTTGTATTACGTTTATTCCTCCGAATGAATCGGGTTCAGCTGTGACTGATTTTCCGTCTGTGAGGCAATAATATTTGTTGTTTATATATGCCTCAACAGGTTCTTCTGATTCAATTCTTATCTTTGTGCTTTTTTTGTCAACGAGTATACGGGTCATGAACACTTTGTATTGTGCCATTTCTGTGGAATTTTCTTCAAGCTTTATATTTACTCTTCGGAAAGAGAAACCGCCAGATTCTGTCATTGTTCCGAAAATAAAACTGTCTTTAACACACATTGTCATTACATTTTCGCTTATATCAAAATCACTTGTTTTTTCGGCTGTAAACAACATAGGTTTTACAAAGTCACAAGGCTTTCCGTCTTCTGACAGTTCGGCAAATGTATAGGCAAGGTTTCCCTCTTCATTGAGCACCAAGACATAAAATTTTCCGTGTTTTTCGTCAATATATGTTTTGACTTTCTTTACATTGCGGAAATATTCCGATTCAGCTTTTTTCTCATAATTGCAATAATCGACGTGTCTGAAGTCATGCTGTTTGTCTGAATCGTAGAAATAAACCGCACCGTTTCCTGCACAAATTAAATGCGTTTCTTCACTTTTGAGACATTTGCAGAGTGCCATATGTTCAAATCCGTCCTGCGGTACTGACAGTCTTAAGGGGGTTGGAGGTGTATTTCCGTATACATTGGCAACAGGTGTATAGAGAAGCTGGTTGTTTCCGCAGTAATTTCCGAATGTATAAATACCGTCCACAGGTTGATTGTCAGCTCTTCCGCATACAGAATCGGAAATTGAACTGAAATCTTCCGCAAGTGGGAAAAAATTTGTTCTGAAAGAATCTTCCTCATATGCCTCAGCAACATACTGCTTTAATACACCGTTTGCCTCTTTTACGGTAACTGCAAAAGAAACTTTCCCGTCATGTGCATTTGCATATACATTCTGAGGCACTATGCCGTTATATGTCGGAATATCGTCCAGTATTTCAAAATCATCTTCTACAAGATTTTTTAAATCTCCCGAAACGCATTTGCACACACCTTTTTCACCGATTAAAATTATTACAAAATTATCGGTATCGCCCATTCTCATAACTGCATAGCTCTTGCATCTTTTGTAAATTATATTACATTCAAACTGATGCTGTTCTTCCTCCACTTCATAATAACAACAAAGGTCACTGTTTGCATCAATTGCAAGAACTGCCCTGAATGAATTGTTCTTGTTTCTTACAGTACTTACTGAATCGGGGACAGCCCCTTTCGGATAACTTGCCCTAACCCAGTAATCTGTTATATCTGTATCTATTTTCAATGCCATTTTTCCGAATCTCCTTTCTTATACCTGAGAGTATGTAACGCCAATCTGAAAATCGCCTGTTTCGCAGAAC
>JAFRMZ010000248.1 GCA_017430465.1 Oscillospiraceae bacterium | reverse complement strand
GCTGTATCTGGACTATGACCGCAGAGACGGCGAATGGACTCCCAACATCAACGGCGGACACGAAAATCTGGAAGCGGTTGATTTCTTCCGCAGTCTGAATGAAGCTGTTTTCTCAAAGCATCCTGATGTGCTCATGATAGCAGAAGAATCCACTGCATGGCCGTTAGTTACCAAGCCGACCGACATCGGCGGACTGGGATTTAATTTCAAATGGAATATGGGCTGGATGAATGATATGCTTCAGTACATGTCCCTCGACCCGATTTACAGAGCATTCAATCATGACAAGCTGACATTCTCCTTTTTCTATTGCTTTTCTGAAAATTATATTCTGCCGATTTCTCATGATGAAATCGTTTACGGCAAGTGTTCCATGCTGAGAAAAATGCCCGGCTATGACAGTGATAAATTTTCTTCTTACAGAGCATTTTTAGCTTACATGATGGCACATCCCGGAAAGAAAATGCTGTTCATGGGGCAGGAATTCGCACAGGTGAATGAATGGAATTACGAAACACAGCTTGACTGGGATTTGCTTGAAAAGCCGGAACATCAGCAGATGCAGGATTTTGTAGCAGCTCTCAACAAGCTCTATCTGGATACTGCGGCACTCTGGGACAATGATGATTCTTGGAGTGGATTTAGCTGGATTTCTCATGATGATTACAAACAAAGCGTCATTGCGTTCCGGAGAATTGCAGATGACGGAAGCGAAATTATCGCTGTCTGCAATTTTGTGCCTGTCACCAGAAATGATTATAAAATCGGCGTCCCCTTCCATGATGAATATGAATTGCTATTCAGCACGGACGATGTTAAATACGGCGGTCAGGGACTTGCTCTTGAAAAATACGAACCTCTTGATTTCAGTATGCATGGTTTTGACCAGAGTATTTCGCTGACTCTGCCGGCACTTTCTGTTCTTTATCTGAAACGTGTTCCCAAAAAGCAAAAATCTCTTGCTGAACTGGCAAACGAAATTGCTGAACGGAAAGAAAAAGAATCTGCCAAAGCAGAAAAAGAATCTACATCTAAAAAACTGACAGCAGAATCCCAGACGGAAGATGCATCAGACAAATAAATAATAACCAGAGCAGACAGGAATCTGAAAAAACTGCTCTGCGGATTTAGGAGGAATTTTTTTATGAATGCTAAGAAAAAAGTCATTGCAATGCTTCTGGCAGGCGGACAGGGAAGCAGATTATATGCCCTGACTCAGAACGTTGCAAAACCTGCTGTACCTTACGGCGGAAAATATCGTATTATTGACTTCGCACTGTCGAACTGCACCAATTCCGGCATTGATACCGTTGGTGTCCTGACACAGTATCAGCCTCTTGTTCTGAATGAATATATCGGCAACGGTCAGCCGTGGGATTTAGACAGAATGAACGGCGGTGTACATGTACTTTCTCCGTTTGAGACAAAAGAAGGCGCTGACTGGTTTCAGGGCACTGCAAACGCTATTTACCAGAACATGCGCTTTATTGAACGCTATGACCCTGAATATGTGATTGTTCTCGGCGGTGACCATATCTACAAGATGGATTATTCCAAACTAGTGGAATATCATGAAAAAAACAATGCTGACGGCACTATTGCTGTGATTGATGTACCTATGGAAGAAGCTTCCCGTTTCGGCATCATGACATGTGATGCCGAAAACCGTGTTGTCCGATTTACAGAAAAGCCGAAACAACCGGAATCCACTCTTGCTTCTATGGGCATTTACTGTTTCACATGGCAGAAACTAAAGAAATATTTAATTGAAAATGAAAATGCCAATACTGGCTCAAAAGATTTCGGCAAGGATATTATTCCTGCAATGCTGGCAAATCAGGAACGCCTGTTTGCTTACACATTTGACGGCTACTGGAAGGATGTCGGCACTCTGGACAGTCTCTGGGAAGCCAATATGGACTTGCTGAGCCCGTCCGTACCGCTTGACCTCTACGACCCGAAATGGAAAGTATATGCCCGTCATAACAACATGCCTCCGCAGTACATCGGCGAAAGTGCACAGATTGAAAATTCCATGATTACCGAAGGTTCGAGCATCAACGGAAAAGTAGATTTCTCTGTTATCTTCTCCGGCGTTACGATTGAAGAAGGGGCTATTGTCAACTATTCGATTCTAATGCCCGGTACAGTTGTCAAGTCCGGTGCAGTTGTGGAATATGCTATTGTCGGTGAAAACTGTGTTGTAGAATCCGGTGCAAAAATCGGCATCAGTCCGGAAAATATCGAAAACAGAGACGACTGGGGCATTGCAGTAGTCGGCCATAATGTGACTGTATCCGGCACGGCTGTCATCAAGCCCAAGGAAATCATCTCAGAAAACGTATAATTATAGAGGAGGCTCTGTTAGCTATGAGTGTAAATAATAACGTACTCGGTCTGATTTTTGCAAGCCTGCATGATTCGACCGTCATTGAATTAACAAAACACAGAACAATGGGTTCTATCATGTTCGGCGGAAGATACAGACTGATTGACTTTCCGCTTTCCAACATGGTAAATTCCGGCATCACGCAGGTTGGTGTCATCACAAAATCGAACTACGGTTCTCTGCTTGACCATCTGGGAACAGGCCGTGAATGGGATTTGGCCAGAAAGCAGGGAGGCCTGCATCTGCTTCCGCCGTTCAGCCAGAGTGGTGAAGGGGTTTACAGAGGCCGTCTGGAGGCTCTCAACAACGTCTGGAGCTATGTGGAACATTCCAAATGTGAATATGTTGTTCTGACAGACTGTGATTATGTTGCCAACATTAATTTTGAAAAAGTTATTAAACAGCATATTGATACCGAAGCTGATATTACTGTTGTTTACGGCAGATATAAATACAGTGAAGAATCCGGTTCTTGCGTAGATGTTCTGGAAATGGACGAAACCGGCAGAGTCTCTGCGGTTCTGATTGACCCGCTTCTTTCCGGTGAATGCAATATCAGTCTGGATATGTTTGTCATGAAGAAAGATTTCCTCCGCAAACTTGTAAAAGATGCTGCAAGCAAGAATCAGTACAGTCTTGTTCGTGACTGTCTACAGCCTAAGGTAAAGGAAATCAAGCTAATGGGCTATCAGTTTGACGGCTATTTCAGCAGAATCGACAGTGTAAAGCATTATTATGAAGCCAATCTGGCATTGCTGAAACCTGAAAACAGAAATCAGCTATTCAAGTCCGGTTCTCCTGTTTATACCAAAATCGGCGATAACGGCCCTGTTAAATACGGTCTGGAAGCCAAAGCCTCCAATTCTCTGATTGCAGACGGCTGTATTATTGAAGGCACTGTAGAAAACAGTATTCTGTTCCGTGGTGTGAAAGTCGGAAAAGGCAGTGTTGTCCGCAACTGTATTCTGATGCAAGGCACAAACATCGGTGCGAACTGTTCTCTGACCGCTGTTATTACAGACAAGAATGTCACAACCGAAGACGGCAGAGTTCTGACCGGTTCAGACAGTTATCCTGTTTATATCAGCAAGAATGCAAAATTATAATTTCAGGAAGGAATGATTTGCTTTGAATATACTGTTTGCCGCAAGCGAAGCTGTACCGTTTGCAGCGTCCGGCGGTCTGGCAGATGTTGTCGGCTCGCTTCCTGCCGCCATCCGAAACAAAGGCCATGAATGCCGGGTTGTCATCCCGCTGTATAAGTCCATTCGTCCGGAACTCCGTGCCCAGATGACGTTTTTAACTAATATTACTGTTGATGTCTCTTGGAGAAAACAGTACTGCGGTATTTTTACTGCCATCTGGAACGGCGTGACTTATTATTTTATTGATAACGAATATTATTTCGGACGTGACGGCCTGTATGGTTTCTATGATGACTGCGAACGCTATGTATTTTTCTCAAGAGCAGTTCTGGAAATGCTTCGCTGTATTGATTTTATGCCTGATATTATCCATGCCAATGACTGGCAGACTGCTATGATTTCTGTTTTTTATCAGGTATTTTATAAATATCAGCAGAATTATCAGAATATCAAACATATCTTTACGATTCATAATATTCAGTATCAGGGCAGTTACGGCCGAGAGGTGCTGAATGAAGTCATGGGTATTCCGCTGTATCATATTGGCATTCTGGAATATGACGGTGCAATCAACATGATGAAAGGTGCAATCGAAGCTGCTGACAAAATCACAACCGTCAGCCCCAGCTATGCATGGGAAATTCTGGACCCGTATTATGCCCACGGCCTTGACAGGATTCTTGTCAACAAGCAATATAAACTCTGTGGAATCCTGAACGGCATTGATACACAGTTATATAATCCGGAACAGGATAATCTGATTGCTAAGAAATTCAGTTTTTCTGACCCGTCCGGAAAAAAAGCCTGCAAAGAGGCTCTGCTTTCCGAACTGGCACTTCAGGAGGGGGATGAGCCTGTTATCGGCATTGTGACACGTTTTGTTTCTCACAAGGGGATTGACCTGATTCGCTATGTTTTTGAAGAAATTCTGAATCTCGGCTATAAATTCGCCATTCTGGGAAGCGGTGAAAAAATCTATGAAGATTTCTTCTCTGAAATGCAGTGGCGTTATCCGGACAGAGTAAGCGTGACACTTGGATTTCAACCGGATTTGGCTAAGAAAATCTATGCCGGTGCGGATATGTTCCTGATGCCGTCTCAAAGTGAGCCGTGCGGTCTGGCACAGATGATTTCCATGCGATACGGTACTGCTCCGATTGTCCGTGAAACCGGCGGTCTGCGTGATTCTGTCAAGGATAACGGAAACGGTGACGGCAACGGTTTCACTTTCCGGACGTATAATGCTCATGATATGCTGGATGCCTGCGCAAGAGCCAAAGCTTGCTATGATAATTCCGAAAGCTGGCAGTCCCTTGTCAAACGTGCCATGCAGAGTGATTATAGCTGGAATGCTTCAGCAGATGCTTATGTTAATCTGTATAAAGAATTATATTGTCCCGTTTCACAGTCTGAATATTAAAAACTTCATCCATCAAAAAGCTGTTCTCTCATCGGGAACAGCTTTTTTAATGCTTTTTCTTATCACAGAGAGAAAAGCCCTGCCGGAGCAGGGCTTTTCTTGTATCATCGGGATAATATTACAGTGCACTAATCAGGCCAACGATTTTCTTCATAATCATGAGAGCATCTGAGGAATCAGGTGCACCGTTGTTATTGACATCGGCAGCCTTAACCTGTACAGCAGAAAGTTCTTCTTTACCGAGAATGGCTCTGTTAATAGTGATAACATCCAGAATATCAACACTGCCACTTCCGTCAGCATCGCCTCTGAGGTAATCTTCTACAGTTTCAGTTGTTGTGGTAGTTGTAGTTTCGGTTGTCTGGCTGGAAGTTCCGGTTGAGCCCGTAGATGTTCCGCTGGTTGCATAAGCAATATATACCAGATTCATAGCATCGCCCTTTGTGATTTCCACTGCACCGGCAGCTACATCAACAGTGACAACGCCGTTAGCATCTGTTGTGTACTTTGTGCCGTTCACCTTGATGCTCTTGCTTGCGGTATCAGTTACCAGAGTCAGCGTACCTGCGGAAGGTGCGGTGAATGTGATAGAAGTAGCAGTTTCCATCTTGAGGGATTTTGTCAAAGTCAGACCAGCATAGGAAACAGCGACATCTTTAGAATTCATGTTTCCGGAAATGGTGTAGAATGTGCTTGCGCTTCCATTAACAGTGAAATTATGAACATATTCGCTTGCAACAGGTGTTACAGCAGATGCTGTTGTTTCAGTAGTTGTCTTGGATTCTGTTGTAGAAACCGGTTCAGTTGTTCCGGAAGATGTAGACGGTGTTGTTGTCTGTGTCACACCGTTCATCATGTGATAGCCAAGAGATGCATAAGTTCCGTTGGAAAGTGTTTCTGCAAAGCCCTTCGGATTCGGAGAACCATCGGCATTTCTCCATGCAGTATGGAAATCTGTAGAGCCCATTGCACCAACTGTCAGAGTAACGAAATCGGAATCTGCCGGAGTCACAATATCACCCAGTTTAGAGCCGTTTGCAAGAGTTTCACTCTGAGCAAAGTAATAATTGCTGTTATAGTAGATACCGTTTGTCATTGCACCGACAAACTTGTCATTGCCTGCCTTGATGCCTGTTGCATTAGTCTTGGAAACATTTGCAACATTGTAATAAGACATCATATTAGCGAATGTTGCCGTTGTGGAGCATCTGTAAACCATGTAGTTTGCCTTTGCACCCTTCAGGTTATTGTTATAAGCAGTGCAGTTCTTCATGTCGCCGAATTCCGGATTATTGTTGTCTGTAAAGCCACAGTTGAGGTTTTCAAATGCGAGGCAGTTTTCTACTTTATGGCGTGTACCAATACCGCCGCCGCCGAGCTTGAAGCCATTACCATCGCAGTCGCCATAGCCTCTGCCGTCTTCGGTAAAGCCATTACGGAATGCGATACAGTTCTTAAGAGTTACAACGCCGATAGGACCTGTTTCTTCTTTTGCATACAAATCCCAGCCGTCGTCAGAGTTGTTATAAGAGATACAGCCGTCAAAGATATTACCTTCACCGCAGGTCAGCTTGGCAGCGAAACCGTCTGCATTTTCCATAGTTGCTTCATCGCAGTTATTCTTGGATGTGCAGTTCTTGACGAGGTTGTTTGTCGGCCAGTCAGCAATAGCAGCAGCATCGGTTCTGTATCTGGAAATCTGGAGACCAGTATCTTCGTTATCATTGAAGACCATCATTTCGACAATATTATTATTACCGGAAAGAAGCAAACCATTATCGCCTGCATTATAGATTTCAAATCCGTAGAAGTGCCAGTAAGAACCATCCAGAACAAAACCTCTTGCAGAACTGGAAACTGTCTGTCCGGTAAAGTCAAAGACTACCTTTGCACCGTTGTATGCAGACATTGTTTTGTATTTACCGGAAGAACCGGAATTGTTCTGGTCAATCAGGATAGTATCTGTATACTTGTAAGTACCTTCCAGCAGATAGATACAACCGCCTGCCGGAACATTCTTGATAGCAGTCAGGACATCTGTCGGGTCGGATGCGGAAGAACCAGAACCAGAACCGTTTGGAGATGCATAGATAATCTGTGCATAGTTTGCCGGTGCTTGTGTTCCAGCGGGTTCAGCAGTTGTTTCTGTTGCAGTTGTTGTCTTGGTAGTTTCTGTAGAGGTTGCTGTGGTTTCCTGCGGAGCTGTTGTTGCAGTCGGGTCTGTGGAATCAGTGAATCCGCTTCCGATAGCTACGATAGAATCTTTATAGGCTACCAAAGCAGCTTTCAGAGCTTCATTGACTGCATAGCTTTCATCATCAACAGAATTATCAAATGTCCACTTGAAGTCACCGCCCTGTACACGGCCTGCGTTAGCTGTTACCTTAGCCGGAACATCTTCTGCATTGTCAGGTGTGTAGCTGTACATCAGGCTGGAATTGGTATCGAAATTGTTATACGCTGTACCGCCCTGCTTTGATGTAACAGAAGAAGGTACTGTTGCCGTTCTGGAAGATGTCACATAAGCATCGAATTCTGTATTGTTTTCAGAATACGGAACAAATGCCTTCTGACCGGTCATGTAGTTGCCATAAGCCTTGATAACACCGCCGTCTTCGCTGGAGAATGTGCCTTCACCTTCGGCAATGTCAGAACCTTGCATGGAAATCAGCATCGGATACTTGCAGTTTCTGAAATAGTTGTTTTCTACAAATGCGGATGCTCCCATTGTCACACCAACGCCGTATTTTGCATTGCCATCAAAATAGTTGTTGTAGATATGAACGGAACATGTTCTGATTCTCGGATGACGGGAATCGGAATGGTCATACCAGTTATGATGATAAGTAATATAATTTTCTGTTGTTTCGGATTTCATGCCCTGAAGATTGCATTTTCCGTTATCCCAGAAATGATTGTAAGAGTGTGTGATATAAGTAGAAGTCTTGGTATCAAGAGCACCGTCACCCTTTACTTGGTCAGCATCAGAGCCGGCATCGCCATAGAAGAAATCGCAGTGATGTACCCAGATATGGTCATTTTTCTGCTGAAGTCCGCAGTCATCACCTTCGGAGCTGTTGCAGTTCATAAAGCCGAGGTTTCTTGCTTCTATGTTGGAAGAATTTTTGATTACCAGACCGAAACCATTGAAGGTTGTATCTGTGCCGATACCTTCGATAGTCAGACCGCAGGTAACTGTATCGACATACAGGTCACCGTTGGGCATGTCGGCAGGGTCTTCGATGTTGCCGATAAATCTGTTGGCATCAGGGCCTACTGTTGTATTGCTTTTCAGGTTTGTGATAATGTTCTGAATACCTGTCAGTTCTGTATCAACGCCCTTTTTGTTCGGCATAGTTACTGTAACAGTATCCTTTGTTGCATTGGTAACATAGATGACAGTTGCATTGGATT
>JAFRMZ010000247.1 GCA_017430465.1 Oscillospiraceae bacterium | reverse complement strand
GTAAATTTTTTGTTTTTTCTAGAATACACCTGCGATATTTTAAATTTGTTTCGGATTTGTTTGCGTTTTGTTAATCCGTTGTTTGATTACAGTTATATTATAAAATCTATAGCTTAAAAAAACCTTAAAGTTTTATAAATCCGTTCTTTTTTCTTTTAATTTTCACAAAAAACATACAAGATGCACAAAAAACACTTGAATATTGTTTTTTAAAAATACTTTTTGTAATATAGCTGTTGAAAATTTGACGTTTTTGATTTAAATATTACAGACAGTAAGAAAAAATCCTCGGTTTTTGGATATATCAAAAAAAATATTTTTTTGTGAAAATCTCTTGACAATTCCGTGAAAATCAACTAAAATAGAAATGTAAGAAAATTTTATTACAATCTGTCAAGACCGGATAAAATTATATTATCCGGAAAATCTTAAAGGAGGTTCTTTTTATGAAGCGTTCCGCTTTCGGCAGACGGCTTCTTGCTTCTTTGGCAAGCGTGGCTGTTCTGCTGACTTCTGCTCTGCCCGTTACTGCCGCAGATGCAGACCCGGAAGAAAAAATTTTTCCGGAAACCGTTGAACCTGTCGATGTGAATTTCGCAAAAGCCCTGCAATTATCGCTCTATTTCTACGATGCGAACAAGTGCGGGTGCGGAATCACGGGGGGGAATCTGGAATGGCGTGGTGACTGCCATACCGAAGATGCTAAAGTTCCGCTTATTCCGATGACAGCGCAAAAAAAAGGCACAAACCTTTCGCAGGAATTTATTGATGCACATCGGGATATTTTAGACCCTGACGGTGACGGTACTATCGATGTAGCCGGAGGTATGCACGATGCCGGCGACTGCGTGAAATTCTGTCTCCCCGGAAGCTATGCCGCCTCTACACTCGGCTGGGGCTATTATGAGTTCCGTGATGCCTATGTCGATGCCGGTCAGCAATGGCATGTCGAAGATATTCTTCACTGGTTCAATGATTATTATCTCAAATGCCTGTATTATGATGAAAACGGCGATGTTCTGGCATTCTGCTATCAGGTCGGTGAGGGAAATATTGACCACAACTACTGGCTGACTCCAGAACTCCAGAATGAAAATCTTCTGGATTTTGCACGTCCGGCCTACTTCGCAACTGAAGAAACTCCGGCTTCTGATATGTGTGCCGGTGTTGCAGCCTCCCTTGCAGTCAGCTACCTGAATTTTAAAGATACTGAACCTGAATTTGCACAGGAATGCCTGACAGGTGCACTCAAACTTTATGAATTCGCAGTCAAGACCCATCAGGAAGGTACAAAAACAACCCAAACCGATGACAAAACTACTGAAACAGGCTATTCTGAGGATGACCCTGATGCTATCAATAAAGGCAAGGAAAATGCTGACCTGACGGTTACTTCTTTAGGCTATGACGGTGGTTTCTACACATCCAGCTATGACTATGATGAACTTGCATGGGCGGCTGTCTGGCTCTATGAATGCACCGGAGAATGGGACTATATTGATGACATCATCCATGTAGATGAAACTGTTACTGGCGATATGGGCGCACATCCATATACAGGCTATCTCAAGAGAATCATTAAGGACACCGGCAACTGCTGGCAGAATATCTGGGTTCACTGCTGGGATACCGTCTGGGGCGGTGTATTTGCAAAACTTGCACCGATTACAAATTGTTCCAGAGACTGGTATATTTTCCGCTGGAATCTCGAATTCTGGTCGGGCATGACTCCCGAAGATGCCGCCAAAGCAACCGGACTTCCAGCCGCTGTTACGGCTCATAAAAATTTCGGTACGGATGATTCTGTCTGGAGTACTACCATTACTGCGAAGGAAATCAAAGACCTGCCCGAAACTGACGGCGCATGGCTCAAGAAAACTCCCGCCGGATTCAGTATGCTTAATGATTACGGCTCAGCAAGATATGATACGGCTGCTCAGCTTGAAGCTCTGGTCTATGCCAAGGAAACCGGCGATATGACTTTTGCTGACTGGGCAAAAGGCCAGATGGAATACATCATGGGCAATAATCCGATGGGACGTTCCTACATTGTCGGCTATGACCTCGAAAACGGGGCATCTCATCCGCATCACCGTGCGGCTCACGGCTCGACAACGCTCAACATGGACGACCCTGTAGACCAGACCCACGTTCTCTGGGGCGCACTGGTCGGCGGCCCTGATGCTGACGACTGGCATCGTGATGAAACCAAAGATTATATCTACAATGAAGTCGCTGTCGATTATAATGCTGGTTTTGTCGGTGCATGTGCCGGCCTTTATGATTACTACGGCAAGGCGAACGGCGACAAGCCGGAAGAAAATTTCCCGCCTTCCGAAGAAAGCATGAAAGGCGAAATTCAGGAATTCACCCTGAAAGCTGCTGTCGGTCAGGAAGATAACATGGCAACGCAGATTCTGATTGAAATTGCTAACCTGACCTCTCAGCCGCCCCGTTATCTGGAAGACATCAAAGTCAGATATTATTTCAATATTTCGGAACTGCTCAAAAACGGTCAGACACTCGATAATATCGAAATCCGTTCCGACTATGACGAAATGAAATCTAGCACGGACGGAAAATATGTTGTCGGTTACAATCTTGTGCAGTATAACGAAGAAGGTGACTGCTATCTGGAAATGAGCTGGGATGGCTATCAGTTCTATGGTGATTTGCAGGTACAGTTCGCCCTGATGGATACAACACAGAATTCTGATTATAAATTTGTATGGGATTCTTCCAACGATTACAGCCGGAATGCTATCCGGACGGCTACCGAAATCGGCAAGGAACTCAATGAAGCTCCCGAACTGACAGACGCTATCACAATGTATATTGATAACGAACTTGTCTGGGGTACTCCGCCGGAAGGCAGTGAAACGGTTTCCGAACCTGTCTGGGGCGATGCTGACTGCTCCGGTGAAGCCGATATTCTGGACGTTATCGTTGTGAATAAAGCCATTCTCGGAAAAGAAGAAATTTCTGCACAGGGTATGATGAATGCTGACATCAATCAGAACAGCATACCAGATTCTACAGATTCTCTGAACATCATGAAACTGATTGTCGGACTGCTGAAAGCTGAAAACTGCCCTGTCAAGTAGCACTCAAACCGTCGTGATTCTGCATCACGGCGGTTTTTGTGATTACAGTTTTAGTTTTTCGGCAATGTCCTGATAACCAATGTGTTTTTGTTTATATTCTGTCAGCATGAGCTGAATTTCATAGTTTTTCTGTTCGATTGCATAACGGATGATTTCATCAATATTATCCTGCGTGACGAAAATTTTCATATCCAGAAAGGCTTCTGTCATCTCACAGTTGTTTTTGTCGATAAAATCCATCATAGCTTGTGTAGATGCTTTTAGCTGAGAGGCATTCAGTTCCGTTACATTTTCATAAGCTTTCTGAATGACTGAGATTTCAACATCATAGTAGTGCATCAGCTTGAAATCTTTTTTACTCAGCAGGCGGAACAGATAATTCATATAAACACTGGCAATATGCCTTTTTACGTTTTCCCCGATAGCATTCAGCATGATAAAAACAGGGACTTCCAGTCCATGCCATACAACGGAACAGCAGGCATGATAAAAAGTATCTTTCTGCACTTCTGAAATACTCTCCGGAATCACGATTCTTTCCAGATGTTCGCAGGAATCAAAGACATATTTTTCAATGGCTTTGACTTCCGGAAGGATAAGTTCTTTCTTTTCGGCATAGAATTTTCTGGGAACGGCGATTATTGTTTCAAAATTCTTATCATACAGAATGCCGTTTTCATCCGATGCAAAATAAGGATTGTCCTTATCTACTTCAAAAGCCGTCAGGTTCGTGCAGTTCATGAATGCCATTTTATCGATAAAAGACAGATTTTTAGGAATATTTATTTTTTTCAGGTTTGCGCAGTTGTAGAATGCGCTTGACCCGATGCTTTTCAGATTTTCCGGCAGAACAATTTCTTTCAGATGAGAGCATCCGGAAAAGCAGGCACGTCCGATAGAAAGCAGACTTTCCGGAAGAATGATTTTTTCAATATGACAGCCGTCTTCCAAAAAAACCCCGTCTTTCAGTGCAACAATGCCTTCCGGAACTTGTATGCAGGTTCTGAATCCGTCCATAACGCTGTATCTTGTGATTTTATTTTCTCTGCCAAAAAATTCGCTCATGATTTCTGAATCCTTTCTGCTACTTCGGTGATGACAGTCTGGTCGGAATCGGACTTGATTTTGTTTTCTGTCCGGGAGTAGAAATTGTCATTGGTATCCCACAGCACTGGCACAAAACCGTAATCAACAGCCATATCAAGGATATATCCCATAATTTCAGAAGATTCTGTATATTGTGGATTATGCTTTGTCACATGGTCAGCCGTATAGATGGAAGTGCATTCGCCGACAAATACCGGAATATTTTCTGCCGTGAACCGGTTTTTCAGCAGTTCGCACTGTTCCGTGCTGTAGTCAATCCAGCTTGTACCGCCGACCTGATTGGTCCAGTACATGGCATTATCAATATAATGTACAGATACCATCATCTTGTCAGAGGCGGAATCTTCCGGCATTTTGAAATTTTCGTTTGTAGTATTGTCAATATTCGTCCAGTAGCCGGAGGCAATCAGAATTCTGTCCGCATTGTTTCCGCCGGATTTCCGCACGGTATCAACAAAAACCTGATTCATGTCATTGACATAGGCATAGGCCTCATCAGAACGTTCTGCCCAGCCGTTTTCTTCTTTCGGAGTGCCGAGGGCTTCGTTATAGCCTTCAAATACCAGATAATCAGAATAATCCTTGAAATATTCTGCAATCTGTTCCCAGAGATGCCCCACAGCTTTCAGAACTTCTTCTTTCTCCTGATGCTTGATTAAAAATTCATCATAATGATGAATGTTGAGAATCACATACATGTCATTTTTCCGGCAGTAGTCCACAACCTCTTTCACACGGGCAATGTAATCGGCATTGATAGTATAATTTCCGTCATTTTCCATCATGTTGCCCCAGTAAACCGGAATCCGGACGGTATGGAATCCGGCGGATTTCATGCCGTCAATACATTCCGGAGTTGTTACGACTGCTCCCCAGCAGGTTTCGTAATTCTGAGGCGTATTTTCGCCGATGGTCTGTGCACCGGTGAATTCTTTTCCGGTATCTTCCCAGTATGCCTCAAATGTGTTTCCAAGATTGATGCCCACTCCCATTTCTTTGGCGCAGGTCATAGCAGTAAAATCCGAACGCATTTCGCCGTTGTCGAATTCGGAACTCTTATTTTCTCCGGCACTGCCGGCACTTCCCGAACCCGATGCACATCCGCTGAACATGGCCAGCATTAGCGGAATCACCAGAAACAAACTTAATTTTTTCATATACACTTTCCTCTTTCGTAATATCTGACAAAATTAGGATTCAGCAATATCAGAAGCATCAATATTATCTGAAATCAGCCGGAACTGCATGTCATGCATTTTTAGGCCGTTCTGTGCGAAATGCAGGCGCATAGCCGTAAACTTTGAGAATAACGGAATTTTCTTCCGGAAAGAAACCGGTTTTCCGTCCGTACCGTTCCATGTAAAAGTTCCGCTTGCCGTGCCCATACTGAATAATGTTACATTCATCTGGGCGAGTTCGCCTTCAGTGCTGGATGCCGTTAAAGTCACTTCATACCAGCCGGGAGTTTTCAAATTCAAAGCGAAGCTGTAATCCGTGTTTTTCAGAACAGGCACGCCGGATAAATCCAGAGTGAAATTTTCATCGGCATCATAGAACTGTACCAGTGCAGAATCAGATATATCTTCATCGGGGCGGTTGATGATTTCAATTTCATCGGCCTGACCGAGCAGACGTTTCATAGCATTGGTATGCATCGCAAAATTACAAAGATTGCCTGCACTTCTCTGAAGTTCTGCACGGGTCAGAGAACCATTTTTAAGAGATTCCAGAAGATTATCATCATGATTCACGCAGTCGGCGCAAACCATGTAAACATCATTCTGCGCACGAATCATAGAGGAAAATAAAGTCTTGTCGGGAGCTTGTCTGTTCTCATTCAGATTTGCCCACCAGTCCGTCATGACAAAGCCTGTAAAACCCCATTCGTTTCTAAGAATTTCAGTACACAAGTCATAATTGCAGGCCGTCCAGATGCCGTTAACAGCTCCGTAAGTCGTCATGATGGATTTTGCATGTCCCTCTTTGACAGCAATTTCAAATCCTCGGAGATAGATTTCTCTCAGTGCTCTTTCTGATACGACAGAATTCAGAAAATGTCGGTTTGTTTCCTGATTGTTTCCGCAGAAATGTTTAAGCGTTCCGGTAACGCCGGATTGATGCAGTCCGTCAAGTTCGGCAGATGCAATTGTTCCGGTCAGAAACGGGTCTTCTGAAAAATATTCAAAATTCCGGCCGTTCAGCGGATGACGATGAATATTCATTCCCGGTGCAAGCAGGCAGTCGACATGATTTGCAGACATTTCAAGGCCTACATCTGTAAAGAGTTCCGTAATCAGTTTCCGGTTAAATGTAGAGGCAAGCATTGTGCCTATCGGCAGGCTGAAAGCTTTTGTTCCGCAGTCAAGGCGCATTCCGGAAGGGCCGTCTGAACAGCAGACAGCCGGAATTCCATAAGCTTCGAGTGCATCGGAAACGCCTCCGAATGCCGATGCTGTTCCGGCGGTGACTCTGGGGCTTCCCATGCCTTCTCCACGGACTAGCTGACAGAGTTCTTCATCGGAAAACTGACCGATAAATTCCTGCATAGTGACTTTGCCGGAAAGTACATCCGCAAGAACAGATTTTTTCTCCGTATGTGGGAATTCTTCCGGAAGATTTTCAAGAATTCTTGCGGATTCGTCATGATTCAGCAGGGGAACGGCTTCCAATTGATTCGGCTGATTTGTCATGCGTTCAAAGGCCTCCACGGGAGACATCGCCGGACGTTTCTGCGAACTGGGAACGGTTTCCGGAATCTGAATAAAGGCTTCAGCAGTAGCATTCCGGACATCCGAACCGATGTAGAATTCATAAATTCCGGCTTCGAGCACGTTGCAGAACGGGAATGCCGTTGCAGATTTGTCATCATAGGAGACAGGCGGAATCAAAGGCATCACAAGCGTTTGTGATTCGTTCGGCCGGAGTGTTTTTGTCTTCTGATAGGCGGTCAGCACTCTTGCCGGCTTGTCGAGCTTACCTTCAGGAGCTTTGCAGTAAATCTGAACAACTTCTTTTCCGGAAAAGTTTCCGGTATTTGTCACTTCAATATTGATGTAAATCTGACCGTCTTCTTCGTTGATGAACCATTTTCCGGATTTGATTGCAAAACTGGTATAGCTCAGGCCGTAGCCGAACGGATAGCGTACAGCTTTTCCGAACGTTTCAAAATACCGGTAGCCGACATAAATATCTTCAGCATAGAAATTTTTATCTTGATTGCCAAAATTTGCATCTGACGGATAATCATAAATTTCATAAGCGATAGTATCCGGAAGCTTTCCGGAAGGGGAAACCTCTCCCGTTAGTACTTTTGCCGTACCTGTTCCGCCGGTCATTCCGCCGTGCCAGATGTACAGAACCGCATCCGGAGCATAATCGTCTATAAAATGCATATCAATGATATTTCCAGTATTTAATAAGACAACAGTCTTTTTAAAATATTTTCTGGTGAGAGAGAGCATATTTTCTTCTTCGTCAGTCAGAAGATATGAGCCTTTTTCAAAGCGGTTGTCTTGTTCTTCGCCGGCAGTTCTGCCGATGATGATAATGGCTGTATCGCAGGAAAGGGAAATTTCTCTGACAAGTGCATCTTCCAGAGGCATTTCTTTCTGCGACCACGGCTCGCCACTCCAGCCACTGCCTAAATCGTAAGGATTCTGTGCATCCCATTCCCGATAGAGGTCAAGCAGTTTCTGATTCAGCTTGATTCCGGCATTCTGCAAGCCTTCTGGAATATCCGTTACATGGGATACATTCACCATACCGCCCGAACCTGTTCCGGATTTGTAATAATGCATCTGAATTCTGCCGAACAGGGCGACTTCTTTGGATTTATCAAGCGGAAGTGCATGATTACGGTTTTCCAGCATGACGATACCTTCAGCAACTGCCTGTGATGCTGTATCAAGATAATGTTTCCAGTCTAAGATTTTTTTCATAAACAAAATTTATCCTTTCTGAAATAATGCATCTGCAATCTGAATTAATAAATCATATAATTCCAGATTTTTCTGATATTTTTCCGGAATTCCCGAAAGTCCGAGCTTTGCACCCAGCAGATTTCCGGCGATAGCTCCGGTTGAATCACTGTCTCCGTTATGGTTGACAGCCATTCTCAGGCACATATCAAAATCATCTTCAAATTTCGATGCACAGTAAACCGCAATAGCAAGTGCTTCTTCACCAACCCAGCCTTCACCCAGATGTGTGATAGCTTTTTCGGGGATTTCAGAAGATTCTGCAAGTTCAAGAGCCTGTTCCATTATTCTGACAAAATCCTGTAGATGTTCAGCAGTCGGGAACAGTTTCCGGACAGTGTGCAAAGCGGTATAGCCTGCTCCACGGATGTCATATTCTTCCTGTGCAATCAGGCGAATCATTTCGGATAACATGCCGGCAGGCATCCAGCCGAGTTCATGGCCGTGTGTAATGGCCGCCGCCTGACAGCCGAGCATAACAGTTTGTTCAGCAGAAAGGCCTTCTATCAGGCCAATTGGTGCAGTACGCATTACACCTCCGCAGCCTTTGCTGTGATTGAGAGGCTGTTCTGGCGTACCTGTTCCGCCGTTCTGCATCGCACTCATGCAGGTCAGGCCGGGAGCACGTCTGACGAACAGTTCCGGAACATTGAGTATTTCTGTTTTAAATTCCACATGAGGATTTTGTGTCTGAGTTTGATACCAGTCAAGATAGGCTTTCCGGATAGATTCCTGATATTGTTCCGGTGTTTCGGCGTTCAGGAGTCCGGAAGCAGTAAAAAGTGTCATCTGGGTATCATCTGAAAAAATGGCTTTCCCATTATGCAGGACATATTTAGTAATCCCTTCCGTACCGAATTTTAATAAAATCTGTCTTCTGCGCATAAATTCGACTTCATAGCCAAGGGCATCGCCGGCCGCACCGCCGATGATACATCCTCTGTATCTTCTTCGTTTTTTCATAATTTCACTTCTTTCCGGTGTAAGAATTTTATCTATTATATCATATTTTAAATCAGAAGTCAATATCTGTCTGTTAAATATGATGAATTTTTAGAAATCTCCTGAAATGTTCCAATTTGTAAAAAATAACTGAAAATATACAAAATTATTTGAAAAAATATAATTATTAAGTTTTTGTTCATAATTAATTTACAAATCCTGCCTAAAAACTATTGAATTTCTATGCAAAATATGATACAATATATATAACATTAAACGTTTAACATCATGAATCATTTATTAATCATAGAACAAAATCAAAAAGGGGGATTTTTACTATGACTTTCAAAAAAATGGCCGGATTCTTCACTGCTGCTATGATGATTGCAAATGCATCTGCTTCTGCAGTTGTACCAGCATCCGCAGAAGATACTGTTCTGCACAGTGCAGATTTTGAAAATGGTACTGATGGCTGGGCAAGTTTCGGCGGTACTTCCGTGACCACAACAAATGATGTCGCTCATAACGGCAAGGCAAGCTTGTATATCTCCGGCAGAACTGAAAGTTGGCAGGGAGCATCTCTCTCCGGCGAAAGTATTCTTCAGGCTGGAAAAACCTATCAGTTCAATGCATGGGTGCAGGCTTCTGGTGCAGATACCATTCAGCTCACACTGAAATATACTGACAGCACCGGCAGTGCACAGTACAAAGGCATCAGCAGTGCAGATTCCGTTAAGGGTACATGGTCAGAAATCAGCGCAAGCTATGACATTCCGGCCGATGCAACAGATATTTTGATTTACTTCCAGACTTCTTCCGGTACAGCTAACTTCATGGTAGATGATGTCACCATCAAGGGCGAAGCAAGCTGGAGCACTGAAGCACTTGACAGAACACCGCTGAAAGATGTGTATGCAAAATATTTTAAAATCGGATGCGCTGCAACACCGGCAGAAATCAATACAACTATCTCTCAGGATATTGTCAAGCATCATTTCAACAGCCTGACTCCCGGAAACGAACTTAAACCGGATGCTGTTCTGAATCAGGCCGGTTCTCAGGCAAACGGAGATAATGTCACTCCGGCAGTCTCTCTCGATGCTGCAAGATATACCCTGAAATTCTGCGAAGAAAATCACATCCCTGTCAGAGGTCATGTCCTCTGCTGGTACAGCCAGACACCGGACTGGTTCTTTAAAGAAGGTTTCAGAAGTGACGGCGCACTGGTTTCCAAAGATGTCATGAATCAGCGTCTTGAAAACTATATCAAAGCTGTTCTGAATCAGGTTTCTGCTGAATTCCCGAATCTGAACGTTTACTGCTGGGATGTCGTGAATGAATGCTATCTCGATGACGGCTCTCTCCGTAAAGGCGGTACAGACCCGAACAATCAGGAATCCTACTGGTCTCTGATTTATGGTGATAATTCCTATATCGAAAATGCATTCACATACGCAAGAAAATACGCTCCGGAAGGCACGAAATTATTCTACAATGATTTCAATGAATATATTCCCGCAAAGCGTGATGCTATCTATAACATGGTCGCTGACCTGAAATCCAAGAACTTAATCGATGGTATCGGTATGCAGTCTCATCTTGATGTCGGCTATCCGGATGCCAATCTGTACAAGCAGTGCATTGAAAAGTTCAATCAGCTCGGTCTTGAAATTCAGGTGACAGAACTTGATATTACAGATTATGACAATGGTGCAGACTCTGCAAAACAGGTGCAGGCTTATCATGATATTGTCAATACTATCGTTGAAGAAAAGAAGAACGGCGCAAACATCACAGCTTTGGTATTCTGGGGCATTACCGACGGCACAAGCTGGAGAAAAACAGGCTATCCGCTTCTTCTGAATTCTGATTACTCTCCTAAGCAGACTTATAATGAAGTAGAAGCTATCATTCCGGAAAGCGAATGGGGCAAGGCAGAAGAAACTACCCAAGAGTTTGTGACTTTTGATGTGTGGGCTGAAAAAGGCGATGTCAATCTTGATGGTGTTCTGAATGTTCTGGATATTATTCAGATGCAGAAATGGCTGTTGGGAAAATCTGATACATTAGTCACTTATCCGGAACATGCTGAGGATGTACAGGTATTCATTATGAATATGCGTGAAAGTGAAGTTCCGGACATGAATGATGATGAAATTATCAATATCTATGACCTTCTTCTTCTGAAACATAAAGTACTTTATGCCTATCTTGACCGCAGAGTCATCACAGACTGATTCAAATCCTTTAGCAATAACAGAAACACCCCTGATTCCCGAAAAGAATCAGGGGATTTCCGTTTTTTCAAAACAGGAGATTGGAAAGGAACTTGTCTTTATAATAATGTAATGCCGTGTTCAGCACATGCCTGAATCATATCATCTGGCCAGATAGATGCCTGTACTTCACCGATATGTGCCTTTTCCAGCAGAAGCATACATAATCTTGACTGTCCGATACCTCCGCCGATGGTCAGGGGCAGTGTGCCGTCAGTAATCATCTTGTGATAATCATACTTGTTTCTGTCGAGAGCATCTGCTTCAGCAAGCTGACTCTGGAGAGATGTTTCATCCACACGGATACCCATGGAAGAAATCTCAATAGCCTTCTGAAGCGTTTCATTCCAAAAGAATAAGTCGCCGTTCAGAGACCAGTCATCATAGTCAGGAGCACGCCCGTCATGACGCTGACCGCTTGCCAGTTTTCCGCCAATCTGCATGATAAAGACAGTTCCGTGTTCCTTGCAGACGGCATCTTCACGTTCTTTCGGTGTCTTATCCGGATACTGATTTTCAAGTTCCTGCGTGGTGATGAAGAAAACTTCTTCTTTCAGCGTGGTCTTGAATATCGGATAACGCAGATTTACTTTTCTTTTTGTATAGACAATCGCCTTGACAATGCTCCTGACAGTTTCTTTCAGGAAATCCAGATTTCTCTGTTCACGGTTGATAACTTTTTCCCAGTCCCACTGGTCAACAAAAATTGAATGCAGATTATCAGTATCATCATCACGGCGGATGGCGTTCATATCTGTATAGATGCCTTCGCCGGGGTTATAGCCGTAGCGGTAGAGAGCCATTCTTTTCCATTTGGCGAGAGACTGCACAACTTCGGCTTCCTTGTTGTCGATTTCTTTGATTGTGAAATCTACTTTTCTTTCAATGCCGTTAAGGTCGTCATTGATACCGCTTCCCTTGCGGACAATCAGCGGTGCAGATACTCTGTCAAGTGTCAGGGCAAAAGAAAGTGTCTGCTGAAACAAGTCCTTGATATATTTGATAGCGTGCTGAGTTTCACGCAGAGTCAGTGCCGAGCTGTAACCTTCCGGCAGAATTAAACTTTTGGACATTGAAATCAATCCTTTCGATAAAATGAGAAAAGACGTTCCTATTGCATGAAATGCAATGAGAACGCCTTTGTTCTTTGTGATTACATGCTTATTATAGCATATTACAATAAATTTGTCAAGTTATTTTTTTAAATTTTCAGAAGTCAAAACTTAATTTTATTATCTGATATAGCCTGCGCTTCTGGGGAACATGATGACATCACGGATATTCTGAACGCCAGTGACATACATGATTAATCTTTCAAAGCCAAGACCGAATCCGCCGTGCGGTACAGAACCGTATTTTCTCAAATCAAGATAATCCTGATACAAATCAAGATTCATGTTGCGTTCGTTCATAGCAGCGATGAGCTTGTCATAATCATATTCACGTTCGCTTCCGCCGATGATTTCGCCGACTCCCGGAACAAGCAGGTCAACTGCAGCAACAGTTTTTCCGTCCGGATTCTGTTTCATGTAGAAAGATTTGATTTCCTTCGGATAGTTTGTGACGAAAACGGCTTTATTAAAGACCTTTTCGGAGATATATCTTTCATGTTCGGTCTGGAGGTCACATCCCCATTCTACCGGATACTGGAACTTTTCTCCGGATTCCTGCAATAACCGGATTGCTTCGGTATAGTCGCAGACAGCAAATTCATGAGAAATCAATTCTTCGAGTCTTGCAATCAAGCCTTTCTCGAAATGCTGGTCAAAGAATTTCATTTCATCCTGACAGGTATCGAGCACGGTTCTGATGACATGTTTAATCATATCTTCTGCAAGTGCGATAACGTCAGGAAGTTCCATGAATGCTACCTCCGGTTCGATATGCCAGAATTCAGCAAGATGTTTCGGAGTGTTGCTGTTTTCGGCTCTGAAAGACGGGCCAAATGTGTAAATTTTACCCATTGCCATGGCAGCCATTTCGCCTTCAAGCTGTCCGGATACACTCAATCCGGCACGTCTGCCGAAGAAATCATGTGCATTATAATCTTCTTCATTCTTGAAATCCGGTGCATAGCCCAGTGTTGTTACCTGAAACATTTCTCCTGCACCTTCGCAGTCACTTCCGGTGATGAGAGGCGTATTGACATAGACATAATTTCTGTCCTGAAAATATTTATGAATTGCTTCTGCCAGTACGGAACGGACACGCATCACGGCGTTGAATGTATTTGTCCGGCCTCTCAGATGGGGCATAGTGCGCAGAAATTCAAGTGTATGACGCTTTTTCTGGAGGGGATATTCTGCCGGACACTTGCCGAGTACGGTGATTTCTTTCGCATTGATTTCAACACTGCCGTTCTGTCCCTCTACTACTGTACCGATAACTTTCACAGATGTGCCGACAGGCATAGCATCTTCAAATTCAATTCCGGTTGCTTTGTCGATGACAATCTGGAGATGAGGCAGAGTAGTGCCGTCATTGAGGGCTAAGAATGCCATTGTCTTGGAATTTCTGGATGTGCGCACCCAACCGCAGACAGTGACTTCCTGATTCAGATAGTCTTTGTTTGTGAAAATTTCTTTCAAATCAATATGCTGCATGATAAAAAGTCCTTTCTTGATAAAATAAAAATACTCCCGTCCTGAAATATCAGGGCGAGAGATGATTTCCCGTGTTGCCACCTGAATTACTGCTGAAAAGCAGTCACTTGAACCTGTCCACATGCATGAACATTCCGTTTAACGCACGGTTACGGCATCACCTACTTGTTTTATCAAACTTTCAGATTGCTGCTCAGGAGTGTTATTCATATCAGTTCTGTGATACAGTTCTCAGCTAGCCTGTACTCTCTGTGCATGAACTCTGATATTACTTGTCTCCGTCAAAGCATTTGGACAATATTATTATAGCACATGAATTTTGAATTGTCAAGTAGTTTTCTGCAATGTTTTTTCAGATATTCTGTTTGATTTCGGCTACCATTTTGCTTTCAGAATCGTAGGGAAGTCCCATAGCGGTGAATTCCCATGCCTGCTGGTTATCTTTGGTGAGCTTGCCGAAAATCATCGAATTTTTGCCCTTGAATTCCGGATTGCCGGAAATATCAAACCGGCAGATTTCGGAATTGTTCTCGCTGTTGACAATGCGGATGAATGCATTCTTGATTTTGCCGAAATCCTGAAATTTTATCTTTGCCATAAAAATATTCACGGCAATCACAATGGAAGTACAGTTTGCAGGAACTTTATCCAGATGAATCATAATCCGTTCGTCATCGCCATCGCCGCGGCCTGTCAGATTATCACCGCTGTGCTCCACGCCTGTTCCGAAACGGTGTCCGAAATAAACCGTTTCCGTCACGTTGCCGGTATTATCGCGAAGATAAGCATAAGCATCACAGTCGATGCCGAACAGTGCGAATTTATTGGCATCCCATCCCAGTCCCACACATACATTTTTAAGTTTAGGGACGGTTTTGGAAAGATTCACTTTTTGACTTTTCGCCAGATTGATACTCATGATAAAAATCCTCCTGATTTTT
>JAFRMZ010000246.1 GCA_017430465.1 Oscillospiraceae bacterium | reverse complement strand
TGAGATTCTGTATTCTGTATTCAAAGCCGGTGCTGATGGCAGAGAGGTTCCACCCGTTCCCATTCCGAACACGGCAGTTAAGCTCTCTCACGTCGAACATACTTGGCTGGTGACGGCCTGGGAAATCAGATAAGTGCCGGCATAATATTTAAAAACTGTCTCAGAAATGAGACAGTTTTTTTGTGTTATAGCATTAATTACGAAAATCAACAGAAATTTTTGTTTAATAAGCCTATAACATTTTGACATAAAATATGGTATAATAATAGTAGTGGTCTATTAAAAAATTCTGGAGGTAGTGAGGTATTATGGATTTCAAAAAAGATGACTGCGTTGTCTATAAAAGTGCCGGCGTGTGCCGTGTGTTGAATGTGGAACCTCAAAGCATGGACGGCGAAAATGAAATTTTGTATTATAAACTCAAACCACTCTTTGATGCAAATTCTACATATTATGTTCCGGTATCCGCCGGAAACGAAAAATTGCGCCCTCTGCTGACTAAAGCAGAAGTCCTCTCGCTGATTGATGATATGCCCAAATCTGAAGACGAAATCGAAGTCTGGTCGGATAATCGGCGGGAACGCCGTGAAATGTACAGTCAGATTCTTAAAGGAGATGACCAGAAAGCTCTTGTACAGTTGATTTCTGCCCTGTACTTCCGGAAACAGTCTTCCGAAGCAAACGGCAAACGTTTTTCTTCTATGGATGAATCCGCTATGAAAAACGCTGAAAATCTCATGCTTCAGGAATTCGGAACAGTACTGGATATGACTCCGGATGAAGTCAGAAAATTTATTGATGAACGTGTACAGTCATCCTGAAAACAGAATTTTTATTTTTTTGTGCCTTTTCTCATCAGAAAAGGCGCATTTTTGTCAAATTTTTAACTAAATTGCTTGACTTTGTACCTTTTTTCTGATATAATATTAGAAAGAGGAGGAAATATATATATGAAACTGGCAAAAAAATGGCTGTCTGTATTGTTTCTTGGGTGTACTGCTCTGCTGTTCACCGCTTGTAGCGATAATGCAGATAAGAATACATCGGAAACAGAAACAGTATCTGCTACCGTTCCTATGTTTGAAACAGCACTCGCAACTACTGCCGTTTCTGAAACTTCAGGAACAGAAACAACAACTTCTGTTTCTGAAACAACCACAGAAATCACCAGCACTACAGAAGAAACCACACAGACTACAACAACCGAGACAACAACCACAACTTCTACTGCCACAACAACAGAAACAACTGTCACTACAACAACTGTGCTGACTGCTGATGTCGTGATTGCTACTGCTGAACCAACCGCTCCCGCACCAGAAGAAATTATTTCTCAGAAGTTCGAGCCGGGTATCTGGTGGTCAATTAGCAGTGAAGGGGAAAGATATTTCTGTTTCTATACTGCTAATCATGCCGGCAGTTTTCAGGACCAAGAAAGCGGTCTTGGCATGGCATTCAGTTATGATACAACTGATGATGAAAATATATTGATTTTCCATATTGGAGATGCAGAATCCAGTGAACGTGTACAGGCTTCCTTTCCGGACAGCAATACCGCTGTTCTGACATGGGAAAACGGCAGTACAGAAACACTGTCTTATCAGGGACTCGGTAATTTTGATACCTTCCATTTTTACAGTAATCTTGAACTTTGTGAGATGGCTCTTGATTATTATGAAGCAAAATATGCCTACCGTCCGGCAGATGCTTCTGCGGAAATACAGGCGGACGGAAAAATTTCTATTCAGCTCTATGACAATATGGAAGACCATATTTCTACCAGTGCATGGTATACTGTGGACAGATTCACAGCACAGGGTACAGATATTATGGGAAACACAATCAATCTGAATTCGTAAACACAAACAGGATTCCGGCAGAAACCGGAATCCTGTTTTGCAGAATATATCAAAAAACGGCAGTCCCGGAGGACTGCCGTGTAATTTTGTATTTACAGTTCTGAATTACTTCAGTTCTGCGAAATACTTGATTGTTCTTACCATCTGGCTGGTGTAGGAATTTTCATTGTCGTACCAAGATACAACCTGAACTTCATACAGACCATTGCCGATTTCAGAAACCATTGTCTGAGTAGCATCAAACAGAGAACCGTACTTCATGCCGATAACGTCAGAAGAAACAATCGGGTCTTCGTTGTAGCCGTAAGACTCGGAAGCAGCAGCCTTCATAGCAGCATTGATGCCTTCCTTGGTTACATTTTCACCCTTAACAACAGCAGTCAGGATAGTAGTAGAACCTGTCGGAACCGGTACACGCTGTGCAGAACCGATGAGCTTGCCATTCAGTTCCGGAATTACCAGACCGATTGCCTTAGCAGCACCAGTAGAGTTCGGAACAATGTTAGCTGCGCCAGCTCTTGCTCTTCTCATATCGCCCTTTCTGTGAGGACCATCCAGAATCATCTGGTCACCGGTGTAAGCATGAATTGTGCTCATGATACCGGACTGGATAGGAGCATAGTCATTCAGAGCCTTAGCCATAGGAGCAAGGCAGTTTGTGGTGCAGGATGCAGCAGAAATAATAGTATCATCGGCTGTCAGAGTATTTTCATTTACAGAGAATACAATAGTCTTGAGGTCGTTGCCTGCGGGAGCAGAAATAACAACCTTCTTAGCACCAGCATCGATATGAGCCTGGCTCTTTTCCTTGGAGCAGTAGAAACCTGTGCATTCGAGAACAACGTCAACACCGATTTCACCCCACGGCAGGTCAGCAGCCTTAGCTTCTGCATAGATTTTCAGGGTCTTGCCGTCTACTGTGATAGTACCAGCTTCGTCATCAGCGGTAACAGTGTGCAGATTTTCGCCGATTCTGCCTGCATAACCGCCCTGTGCGGTATCATACTTGAGCAGATTTGCGAGCATAGAGGGCTTTGTCAGGTCGTTGATAGCAACAACCTCATAACCTTCTGCACCGAACATCTGACGGAAAGCCAGACGGCCGATTCTACCAAAACCATTAATAGCAACTTTTACTGACATTGGAAATTACCTCCTAAATTTTTATACTATTATTTTACACCTTTTTCAGAAAAAATGCAAGACCTTTCAGAGGAAAATCTTTCATTTTTGGACGGATATTTAAAAAATCGGCTATTGTCACAAAAATATCAATCTAAATTTGGTTATTTTAAACAATATTCCGGAAAAGGCTTTACATTTAAAAGAAGAAAAGGTATAATAATAAAAAGGATTATTTATTTTTGGCAATCGCTTTAAAAAGGGGGAATTTTTATGAAAAAGGAAACTATTGTACTGCTTAGCAATCTTTTCGGAAACAGCGGGGAAATTGTCTGGATTACTGACGAAAACTGGAAAATTCAATGGGGAAAGTATGATTACAGCAAAATTCAGAATCTGCCGGATATACTGAACGTGTCGCCGGAATTATGGGAAAATATTTCAGGATGTACTTTCTTTGAAGAATATTTTTATGAATATACTATATATTGCAGTCGGGAAAATGCCTGCCGTATCATTATTATGGAACGTCCTCCACAGTCTCTGGACAGAATAGAGGATGCTTCTATTAATAATGCAGTCTATTCGCTGCGACAGGTCAAAAACGGTTTTCAGCAGTATTTTAAAGAAAATCATCTGCATGAAAAGAAGGATTTGCTGGATGCCATAGAAAGAAGCTGTCTTCTGCTGTACCGTGCCCCCTATATCACACGAATAATAGATTATGTCCGAAGCGGTAATGCCGTAAAATCACTTTTTTCCGTACAGGATGCCCTTTCCCGAATGCAGAAGGAAATGCAGGATAAACTTGGCATCTATGCCGAAACGGATTTTTCATTTCCCAAAAAGGAAGTATATCTTCTTGAAAATAAAGAATTTTTTCTCCTGACTGTGCTTGCTGGTTTGACGTTATGTCATCAGGAGCGTGGGTATTTCCATCATGCGGCCTTTTCACTGGGCGTATCCGGAACTAAGGCAGAACTGATAATCAATCTTACACCCGACTATCAGCAGCCGCTGGATATGTCGAAACAGCTAGACCCACTGAATTTCGGCTCGCTTGAAGAAGAAAAAAAGGCACTTTCCACTTTCTGCATCATGCACCACGGAAGCTGGAAACCAATGTATTATCACGAAAAGAAAAAACTGATTTCTGCCTGCTGTCAGATATGCTTCCAGACAGATGAATATTCTTCGGAAATTACTCTAAACTCCGAGCGTGGATTTCTGAAAAGCGATTACGATGATGTTTGCAGACTTATGCTTTCTCGGATATATCTTTCAGAATTTTAAAATTAAAATAATAAATTTCTGCGATTTTCCGGCGTTTTTTACTGCCGGAAAATTTTTTTGAAAAAATTTAAAAAAATTTTGAAAAAACACTTGACAAATCTTTTAAAGTGTGCTATAATAATAAAGTCGTCAGGGGAGAACACCTGATAAGACAAAATCAAATAGTGTTGGGAGCTTAGCTCAGCTGGGAGAGCATCTGCCTTACAAGCAGAGGGTCACAGGTTCGAGCCCTGTAGCTCCCACCAATGGCCCGGTAGTTCAGTTGGTTAGAACGCCGCCCTGTCACGGCGGAGGTCGTGAGTTCGAGTCTCATCCGGGTCGCCAATGCGGATTTAGCTCATCTGGTAGAGCGCCACCTTGCCAAGGTGGAGGTAGCGAGTTCGAGCCTCGTAATCCGCTCCATTTTTTAGGCGCTATAGCCCAGTGGTAAGGCGTTGGTCTGCAACACCATGATCCCCGGTTCAAATCCGGGTGGCGCCTCCAAGCAATAAAAAAGAGCGAATTGTCGCTCTTTTTTATTTTTATCTGTCATTTTTGAAAAAAGTAAAAAGCCTGCCGGAACAGCAGGCTTTTTTTATCTGATTTCTTCCGAATCGTGATGGGCGATATAATCCACAATTTCAGTATAATCCAGCCAGTCGCCCGCCGGCTTGCGGTGGGTTCTTGCCAGTTCGGATGCCCCAAGCCGGCGGAGTGATTTTTCAAGCAGGCCGATACCGTTTTCATCAGGGATAAGCCATATATCATAATAATGCCGTACATTCTGCCATGCAGGATAGTCTTTCGGGAGAGCTTTCCATGTACAGCGTTCTTTCATGAGATAGAGAATAGCGCAAAAAATATCATAGAGGTCATATTTTCTTGGCGTTTTTGGTTTTTTGACCGCTTCAAGTTCTGCACGGATTTCTTCAAACTGTTTTCTGGTAATATCGCTGGGATAGGGTTTTCTCATTCCGGATGCTCCTTTTTTAACGCTTTCTGCTGGCAGACATAAAAAAAGTGCCGGAAAGCCAGCCAAATTATTATAGCACAATGTCACAGAATATGTCAAGAGTGTTTTTGAATTTTTTAAAATTATTGTTCAAAAAGTAAAAATCCCTGTTTCTTTGTGTCAGAAACAGGGAAAAATACTGATAAAATTTTTCATGCAACATTATCAAAAGAAGTAATCAGACCGACAATATATTTCATGACAGCAAGAGATTCTGAAGAATCCGGCTTGTTATTCTGATTGAAATCTATTGCTTTGAGCTGTTTTTCGCTGATTTCTTCCTTTCCAAGAATTGCTCTGTTAATAACAATTACATCCAGAATATCTACTGTTCCGTCACCGCTGGCATCACCGGCAAGAAAAGCATCTTCTGTAGTGGTTTCTGTTAATTCTTCCGTGTCTGACTGTACATCTTCTTCAGTTTCGGTGAATGTCCATGACTGCATGGAAATATCAGCCTCTGAGAAGATGAAGTATAAATCATGTGTTCCGCTGACAGGTGTAACTGCTTTGTTATAGATATTCTGATATTCGCCGGCAGTATCGAAATCTATGCTGGAAAGGATTTCGCCTGTCGGACTGTCAAGGCGGACTTCGACCCGGCCTTTGCCTTTGACGTTTGCTAAAAATGCAACAGGTGTTTCCAAAAGAGGCGCATTGGCATTTTTATCAGAAACTGAGGCATCGGATGCGAATAATTCAATAGCATCATCTGCCTTGATATACCGGAAAACGGCATATTCAGAAGTATAGACAGCATCGCCGTCAGAAAAGCCGTTCCAGATGTTGCGCAGTCCGTCTGCCCATTCTCTGGTGTTGGTCAGTTCGGAAGAAATATCAACCGTATATTTGCCGTTAATCGTGATGCTGTCCAGAATAAAGGTAATCTGTGCATCATCGGATGCTCTGAAATATCCCATATTCATGAATCCTTTTGCACCGCCGAGGTCGCATGTGATGGTATATTTTCCTGTTCCGGTGACATCGACAGAACCGGCGCAGTCGTTGCCGGAGTTATCCGCCGGATACATCGTGACAGTTGTGTTCTTGTCAACACTGGTGACAGTGAGATGATATTCTACAGTATCAAGATTCTGCTGATGAAATTCAGGTTCTGTCTGTGATTCAACCGAAACGGGAGATTCTGTAAACTGTACATCACGGACACTGAACCATGAACCGATATTCTGACTGGTAACGGCAGGGGCATGAGGGTCGGTCAAATCATAAGAAATCTTTGCTGTTCCGTTGAGTTCCGAAGCGAGATTTGCTTCAAACGGACTGACAGGCGCAATGGCAGATGCTCCTTTTTTTGTACCGCCGGTTTTCTCAATAGTAACAGAATCTTCATCAACAGCAATTTCATCGACACCCATGCTTCGGTAGCTTCCGGAAATGCCCATGCCTTTTTTGAGTTCCAGTGTGTGATAGAACATATACCATTTATCTTTGAATTTGTGCATGTGTGTATGATTATTAGAATAATCAAAACCCGATACACCAGGATTCACAAAACATTCGCCTTTCATTTCCCAACTGGAAGAATCCAGAGGTGTTTTTGTTGTCATATAGACCATACCGCATCCGCCGGGAGCAGGGCAGTCATATTCCCATTTTTTAGAATGGTCTGCCCAGTCAGAACAGTATGTATAAACATACGTACCATTGATATAATTCAGTTCACTGGCTTCAAAAAGATAGGGGGCAGGTATCTCCTTGAATTCGCTTGCGAAGGAAATCATATCATCACCAAGCTGAACAATTCTTGCTGAACCCGGCATATAATCCGTTCCGTTGGATGCCTTGCCTGCACCGAAAGAAAGCCATCCTGTACCATTTTCATCAATGACTGCACCGGGGTCAAACGGATTCGGACAGTTTGTCAGACCGGGAGTGTTTGTCGAAATCAGCGGTTTTCCAAGCGGGTCAGTCCAGCCGGTTACCGGGTCGGTAGAGGTGATAACACCTACACCAAGCCCGTTATTCGAGAAATACATATAAAAATGTGTCAGGCCGTCATTCTCGACTCTGGAAACGACTGACGGTGCCCATGAATTTGTTATCCACGGGGCAATCTGCCCGATGTTGATTTCTCCGTGATAAACCCAGTTGACCATATCATCCGTAGAAAACACCAGCATCGACTTGATTTGTTCATAAGTATTGTCTTTGTCAGCACCGGCAATTTCAAACTGCTGATGGTCATTCGTACCGAACAGATACAGTCTTCCGTTATATTCGACAGAAGTCGGGTCGGCGCAGAAAAAATCCGAAGAAATCGGATTGTTATATTTAGTATCTTTGTAATTTTCCGTACTGATGTTTTCTGCACTGATGCTGATGCCCTCTGATGTGGGAATGGCATCTTGTAAGGTGAGACTGTCGTTTTCAACAGCGTATGCCGGAAGTGCAAGGCTCATGCACATAGCAGAAGAAAGCAGACAGGCGGTAATTCTGGATTTTTGATTTTTCATAATAGATTCCCTCCGTAAACGGTTCAGATTAACTGTATGAAAATACATGTTTTTTTATTTATTATATCTGATTTTTCGGAATTCCGTTAGAAGAAAACAGACATTTTTTTAGCATGATTCTGCCATAGAACATTGACAGCCTGTTCCGGATGTGCTATAATAATTCCAGAAAGTGCAGAAAGGAGCACCGGATTTATGATTGCATTCCCTTATGATTTATTCAGTCAGACACCGGATTTTCCGGTGCATCTGCAATATGGCTTTCATGATAAGGAATTATATCTTCATGCCCATCAGGATTTTTCAGAACTTGTTATTGTCCTGAACGGCTCGGCCGGACACGTTGTCGGCGGTGAAAGCTATCACATCTCAAAAGGGGATGTCTTTGTAGTCGGGCAAAATACCGAACACGGCTATGAAAATACACAGAAACTGACCATCTGCAATATCATGTTCCGGCCGGAAGTCTTTGAACATGCCTATGACATCCGACAGCTTTCCGGATTTCAGGCACTGTTTGTATTAGAACCGCATTATTCGCAGAAATATCATTTTCTGTCACATCTGAAACTCAGTTCCAGAAACTTTTCAGAAGCCGAAAGCCTGATTACAGAAATCATGCAGGAATATCAGAATCAGAAAACCGGCTGGCAGGATATGACCTGTTCCGGATTTATAAAACTCTGCGTGATGCTGTCAAGATGCTATCAAAATACAGATTCCGGCAATACGTTTCTGAAACTTGCAGATACTGCGGCATATATCGAGCATCATTTCTGCGAGCATGTCTCCATGACAGAACTTGCTAAAATTTCGGGCTATTCTGAACGGCAGTTTTTCAGGCTGTTTAAATCGGCATTTCAGACCACACCGAATTTGTATCTTTCCGGATTAAGAATGAAAAAAGCTCAGCATCTTTTGCAGAGTACCAGTCTTTCCATCGGAGAAATCGCATTCCGCTGTGGGTATGATGACCAGAATTATTTCAGCCGTGCATTCCGGAAGCATACCGGCATGACGCCGTCAGCATATCAGAATTCAGCGCACGAATTTTAAATTTTTCTTGACAGATTCGGTTATTTTATGATATAATAAGTGCAATATTTCAGCGGGAAGAAGGCGGAAACATGCTAAGAAAAATTTTCAGCAGAATCTATTTTCTGCTTGTCTCTGTTCTGATATTAATCGGAGCGATATTGTGCATATTTTATATCTGTCAGGTCAGGCCGTATGTAGTGCAGACAGGCTCTATGACACCGGCTATTCCTGTCGGGAGTGTATGCTTTGTCAATCAGCATATTTCTTATGAAAATATTCATACGGGGGATGTTATCGCTTTCAGAATGGGCGGTAATGCAACAGTGACACATCGTGTTGTCAGGGTGGAAACAGACGGCATGATAACAAAAGGCGATGCTAATCATGTAGAAGATTCTGCACTTGTCACAAAGGAAAACTATGTCGGCAAGACAATCTTCTGGATTCCGGAAGTCGGGAATTTTGTACGTTATCTGCGTACCAGGCAGGGAAGTGTCTTTTTTGTATCCGGTGCAGTGGTGCTGATTCTGTCCGGCTTCCTGCTTGACGGCGAAAAAGAAATATCCGATAAAAAAAACAGCTCCTGACAAGAGCTGTTTTTTAGAATATGCTGTATGATTACAGAAGAATTTCACCGTCAAATACATGCGTGGCAGAACCGGTCATCATAACAGTACCATCTGTCTGATAGATAATCTGCAAGTCACCGCCGGCTAATTTGACAGTAATTGTTTCATCGTGCTGACAATAACCGTTCAGGACAGAGGCGACTGCAACGGCGCACGCACCCGTTCCGCAGGCCATTGTTTCTCCGCTTCCACGTTCCCAAACACGCATTTTGAGTGTGTGCCTGTCGATGATATTCACAAACTCTGTATTGACACGTGCCGGAAATAATTCATGATGCTCAAAGGACGGGCCGATTTTTTCAAGTTCCAAAGTATCGACATCCTGTTCCAGAAATACAACACAGTGCGGATTTCCCATTGAAACGCCGGTTGCAGTGTACACCTTTCCGCTGACCTGCATAGGTCTGGCAATAAAGCTTTCTCCTTCAGTATTCATAGGAATCTCAGCCGGTTTCAGAATCGCTTTTCCCATATCGACAGTTGCGCTCACCGCCTTGCCGTCCTGCACCTGCAAGCGGATATATTTGATTCCGGAGTTGGTTTCGACAGATAATTCCGGCTTGCTGACAATGCCGTTATCATAAGCATATTTTGCGACACAGCGGATACCGTTTCCGCACATCATAGCTTCTGAACCGTCTGCATTGAAAATTCTCATCCGGCAGTCAGCCACATCTGACGGCAGAATCAGAATCAGACCATCTGAGCCGATACCCTTCCGGCGGTCGCTGACCTGAACAGAAACTGCCTCCGGATTTTCTACTTTTTCCTGAAAACAGTTCACATAAACATAATCGTTGCCGATTCCGTGCATTTTTGAAAATTTCATAATTTGAAAAACCTTTCCAGCTAGATTTTATTTCACAGGCGAACTGTGCACTGTCCGCATCTGCATGTTTATGATAGCACAGATTTTCAGAAATTGCAAGTATTTTTTCAAATTTCTTTTGCAAAATAAAAAATTTCCTTGCATTTTGTTCCGAAATATGATAGAATAAAAAATGTAATTTACTTTTGAAAGGTGGACTTTGATGAAAGAATTTTCGCAGTCTGTCGGCAAAGGAATAGAACTGATTTCTATCATTGAGCCGAAATTCAAGACGACTAATATTTCTGTTGTGTTTTTGATGCCCTGTCAGCCGGAAAAATTTCCGGCATGGTCACTCGTGCCTAATCTTCTGCTGAATTCCTGCGCCAAATATCCGACTATCGCCGGAATGTCCGAGAGATTACAGGAGCTTTACGGTGCGTATCTCGACAACAGTATCTCTTTGATTGCTGATACTTGGCAGATGCGCCTGATGGTGAATACTATCGGGGATGATTATGCGCTGGAAGGGGAAAAACTTCGTGAAGAAGCCGGTTCTCTGCTTCTGGAATGTATTCTGCATCCGAATGCCGAACACGGAAACGCATTTTCAGAATCGGCATTCAGAACCGAACAGCAGGAATTGCTTGATGTGATTCAGAACGAAATCAACAACAAGCGTTCCTATGCCATGAAACAGGCCAGAAAAATTATTTTTGAAAATGAACCGAATGCGGTTTCTCTCTACGGCACAGAAGAAGATGTACTGGCTCTCACACCGGAATCTGTTTATGAAGCTTATCAGGAAATTTTGCAAAAAGCACAGATTCTGATTTACTATGTCGGTCCGGAAGAAGCTCCCGAACTGCCGGAAATGTTCCGGAATGTCTTCACTGACCGTAATGTCCCCGAATTTTGTGTACAGTCCCCCAGTCAATGCAAAGCTGAACCTGCTGTTCTGACAGAATCCATGCAGCTCGGTCAGAGTCAGCTTGTGATGGCATTCAAGGCAGAAAAAGTAATTTCTCAGGAAGCACTTAGAATGTGCAGTCTGATATTCGGCGGTGCGCCGTTTTCTCTGCTGTTCTCGAACGTTCGGGAAAAAATGAGCCTTTGCTATTACTGTTCCAGTGCGATTGTCTACGGCAAAAATACAATGATGGTCACAAGCGGTGTCTCTCAGGAAAATCTTGAAAAAACCCGTGAAGCCGTTCTCGCCCAGCTCGATTTGATTCGCAGGGGCGAATTTGAAGACAGTCTTCTTGAAGATGCAAAGCGTTATCTCATCAATGCGCTCCGTTTGACAGGAGATACACCGTCTTCCTGTTCCTCCGAAGCTTTTGAACGCTTTCTCCGTGAAGACCATGCCAATGTGGAAGAACGCATCAGATTATATCAGAATCTGACAAAAGAAGATATTATCAGTACTGCAAAAGCTTTCCGGCTCGACAGTGTCTATATGCTGACACAGAAAGGAGAAGAAGCATGAAACAGAGAAATCAGGAAACTATCACTTCTCCGAAGGGTGAACAAAGCTGTCTGCATGTGAAGCATGAAACCGGTCTTGATATTTATATCATGGAAATGCCTGACTATCATAGTGCGTATGCGCTGTTCGGAACAAAATACGGTTCGGTGAATACCATGTTCCGGCTTGACGGCGAGAAAGATTTCGCACAAGTGCCCGAAGGCATTGCACATTTTCTGGAGCATAAACTGTTTGAAAATGAGGATACCGGCGCATTTGAACAGTATGCAAAAACCGGTGCTATCGCAAATGCCTATACTTCTTTTGACAGAACGGCTTATTTATTTATGTGTTCGGAAAATTTCAACCCGTCACTGGAAATTCTCCTGAATTTTGTTCAGCATCCGTATTTTACACAGGAAACCGTCGATAAAGAACAAGGCATCATTGCACAGGAAATCCGCATGAATGAAGACGAACCCGGCTGGAAATTATTTTTCAATTCGCTTAAATGCATGTATCAGAACCATCCTGTCAGAATCGGCATTGCCGGCACAGTCGAAAGTATTCAGGAAATTGATGCAGACTTGCTCTACAGATGCTATCACACATTCTATAATCTGCATAATATGACACTCAGCATCGCCGGAAATGTCAACGCAGAGGAAATTCTCGAAATCTGCGACAGATTACTCCTCCCCAGCGAAGACCATAAGCTTGAGGAAGTCTATCCGGATGAACCTTATGAAGTTTATCAGCATGAAGTGATTGATACTGCACCGGTCGGCGTTCCGCTGTTCAGTCTTGATTTCAAGCTCCGGCCAAAATCCGGAGAAGCTCTGCTCCGTGCCGAACTTCTGGCAGAATTAACAATGGATACACTGTTTAATTCCAGTACAGAAATCTATCAGCAGATGCTGGAAGAAAATTTAATTAATTTCGGGTTCGGTGTGGATTCACCTTTCACCGGAAACGGCTATTTTTCAGTAGGTATCGGCGGAGAATCCAGAAATCCCAGAGAAGTCCGGAAAAGAATTTTTGAAGTCATTCAGAACGCAAAGAAAAACGGTTTCGATACACAGGCATTTGAACGCCTCAGAAAAGCCAAGTACGGCAATATGATTCGTTCTATGAACAATGTGGAATCTAATGCTTCTATGATGCTGGATTGCTATATGGGCGGAATCCGACCATTTTCACCGGTTTCTGTACTTGCGGAAATCACCTGCGAAGAAGCCCTTCAGTTCCTCCGTGATGAGATTGATACAGAAAATACAGTCTTGTCTGTCGTTCACGCACAGGGGGAGGAAATATGACAAGCGTTTCGGAACTCGGTTATGATAATCTGGATTATAATGAAATTGTCTTTCCGAAACTGGGCTTTGATTTTCATATTGATTCGACAGCATTTACGATTTTCGGACTCGACATTCAATGGTATGGGATTATTATCACATGCGGGCTTGTACTGGCACTGATATTCGGCCTGCGGAATATGCGCCGTGTCGGAATTGACCCCGACAGGGCGATTGATGCCGTTATCGGCGGTATCATCGGCGGTATCATCGGCGCAAGAATTTATTATGTTGCATTCAACTGGAGTGAATACGCCGGCGACTGGAAAGAAATTTTCAATACCAGAGGCGGAGGCCTTGCCATTTACGGCGGTGTCATAGGGGCATTTCTGGTCGGCAGTATCGTCTGCAAATTCCGGAAAGTCAAACTTCTGCCAATGCTCGATATATGCGGAACAGGCTTTCTGCTGGGGCAGGCTATCGGGAGATGGGGCAATTTCACAAATCAGGAAGCATTCGGCCGGAATACAGACAGTATCTTCGGCATGTCCGGCGGAAGAATTCAGACATGGATTTCCAGAAATTATACTTCCGATGTATTGAATCCGGATTATATGGTACACCCGTGTTTCTTGTATGAATCTGTATGGTGTCTGACAGGATTTATCATTCTGGCGATATTTCTCAAAAAATACAGAAAATTTGACGGACAGAATTTTTTGTTCTATCTGATATGGTACGGACTGGGCAGATTTTTTATCGAAGGTCTGCGCACGGACAGCCTCATGATAGGAACGCTCAGAGTTTCTCAGGTATTAGCCGCTTTATGTGTTGTCGTCTGTGTGATTCTGATGATAATTTTCTCCTCAAAAGTCAAGCGCATGGGCAGAGAATATCAATTATACTGCAATACTGAAGAATCACGCCTTCTGCTGGCACAGGCGGATGCATTGAATCAAAAAGCAAAAAACAAATCTGAAATATCAGAAAAACATGAAAGCGAGGATAATAACAATGGCTAAAATTATTGATGGAAAACAGGTATCTGCAAATGTGAAAGAACAGGTTCGTCAGGAAACAGAAACCCTCTTTCAGAAATACGGAAAAAAACCCGGTCTGGCTGTCGTGATTGTCGGAAATGACCCGGCCTCCAGAGTGTATGTCAACAATAAGAAAAAAGCTTGTGAAACGGTCGGTTTCCAGTCGTTTGAATACGCTCTCCCTGAAGATACCACACAAGAAGAACTGCTCGAACTGGTCGAAACCCTCAATGCTGACAAGAATGTCAACGGCATTCTGGTACAGCTTCCCGTTCCGAAACAGATTGATGATAAAGCTATCATCAATGCAATATCAGCAGAAAAGGATGTGGATGCATTCCATCCGGAAAATGTCGGCAGAATTATGATTGGAGAATATGCTTTTCTGCCGTGTACACCTGCCGGCGTCATGGAATTAATTGACTCCACCGGTGTGGAAATTTCCGGCAAAAAGTGCGTTGTTATCGGCAGAAGCAACATCGTAGGCAAGCCGATGGCCATGCTTTTGCTCCACAGAAGCGGTACAGTAACCATCTGTCACAGCCGGACACAGAACCTTGCCGAAATCACCAGAGAAGCAGATATTCTGGTAGCCGCTGTCGGAAAAGCTAATTTTGTTACCGGCGATATGATTAAAGAAGGCGCAGTTGTGATTGATGTCGGCATGAACCGCCTTGAAAACGGCAAACTTTGCGGAGATGTCAACTTTGCAGAAGCAGAACAGAAAGCTTCTTATATCACACCCGTTCCGGGCGGTGTAGGGCCTATGACAATCGCTATGCTGATGAAAAACACACTCACGGCGTTTAAGGCGCAGAATCAGATTTCTGATTGATTTCCGTCTGTATAAAATTAATAAAAAAATTAAAATAAAATCAAAAAAACGGTTGACAAATCACATGAAATATGCTACAATAAAAATATCAAATTTTATCAAAAGGAGAAAAAATCATGAAATACGAGATTCAGGGTGCGCCCTTTGCAGTTGCAGATGTCTTTCTTCAAAACGGTGAAAGCGTTGTCTGCCAAAGCGGTGCAATGGTATGGCAAGACCCCAATGTCAAGATGCAGACAAACACAAACGGCGGTGTGGGCAAAGTATTCGGCAGACTGCTGACAGGCGAATCCCTGTTCCAGAATACTTATACTGCTCAGGGCGGTGCAGGTTCTATCACATTCGGTTCTTCCGTGCCGGGCAATATCATTCCGTTTGAACTTAATCCGGGTGATATGATTATTGCACAGAAATCTGCATTCTTAGCTTCTGACCCGTCTGTTAATTTTGAACTGTATTTCCAGAAGAAGATTTCTTCCGGATTCTTCGGCGGAGAAGGCTTCATCATGCAGAAATTTACCGGAAGCGGTACGCTTCTTGTCGAAGTGGATGGAAGTATTATCGAAAAGGTTCTTCAGCCCGGTCAGGTGCAGATTATTGATACTGGCTATCTGGTAGCAATGGATGGCGCTTGTTCCGTAGAAGTCGAGATGATTAAAGGCGTTTCTAATATTATCATGGGCGGTGAGGGGTTATTCAATACTAAACTGACTGCTCCGCCTGACAGACCTGTCCGCATCTGGTTGCAGACGATGCCGATGTCTCATCTGGCTGGTGCAATTGCACCTTATATCCCGTCCAAGGGTTAAGTATATCAGAAAATCACAAAAGTCCGGTTTTTTCCGGACTTTTGTTTATTTCTCAAATTTGTTGCAGAGTTCATTAATCTGGTCCGTCAGGCGAGCTAAGTCTTTATTGGTTCTGCCCTCGCTCCGCCGGATTAAGCCCGTCAGACGTTCCAGAGCCGCAAGTAACCGATGATAAACAGTATTGGCTTTGCCTGTTTTGGGTTTGGCAACAGGTTTCGGAACGGCTTCGAGCAGGATGGCATCTGTTATCGGGTCGAATTCTGTACCGCTGTAGGGGGCATAGGCGTTTAGCTTCAGGTCGTTTTTCAGATGCGTGACAAAATGTTCCATCACTTCGCTTTCGCCGTGAATGACGAAAACACGCTTCGGATTCCGGATATGTGAAATCCATGTCGTCAGGCCGTCTACATCTGCATGACCGCTGATGCCCGGAAGCTGTTTAATCTGTGCGGCAACGGTAACAGTTTCCCCGAACAGTTTTACCGAAGATGCACCTTCTACTAATGAACGCCCTAACGTTCCGTATGCCTGATAGCCTACAAATAGGATAGTGTTCTGTGCCTGCCAGAGATTATGTTTCAAATGATGCTTGATTCTTCCGGCTTCACACATGCCCGATGCAGAAATAATAATTTTCCGGCGTTTATCAAAATTAATCGCTCTGGATTCTTCCGGAGTCGTGGCAAGAATCAAATCCGGAAATGTCAGCGGATTGATTCCCTGATTTACATAATTAAGAGCTCCTTCGTCATAACAGCTTTTCTGATTCTTCATGAAAATGCTGGTTGCTTCAATAGCAAGCGGACTGTCCATGAATACCGGAAAATCCGGATAATTTCTGATTAAGTTTCGTTCTTTTATCTGCCGGAGAAAATATAGCAGTTCCTGCGTTCTGCCGACTGCAAATGATGGGATGATAACACTTCCGCCCCTGTCAAATGTCTGCTGAATGACCTGTGCAAAAGCAGTGACATAATCTTTCGGACGTTCGTGCTTTCTGTCACCGTAAGTCGATTCCATGATGACATAATCTGCTTCGTCAATATACTGCGGGTCACGAATTAACGGCTGATTCAGATTTCCAATATCACCGGAAAAGACAAGTTTTCTGGTTTCTTCGCCCTCTGTCGCCCAGATTTCGATACTTGCCGAGCCTAACAGATGTCCGGCATCAATAAAGCGGACTTCGACACCTTCGCAGAGCTGGAATTTTTCTTCATAGGGATGCGGACGAAGCTGAGAAATCGCCCCGACAGCATCTTCCATTGTGTAGAGGGGAACATAAGGTTCTTCGCCTTTTCGTTCGGCTTTGCGGTTTCGCCATGAGGCTTCAAATTCCTGAATGTGCGCACTGTCACGGAGCATGATACTGCAAAGAGAAACAGTGGCATCTGTCGTATGAATTTCGCCGTGGAATCCGCCGGCATACAGCAACGGAAGAAGTCCTGAATGGTCAATATGTGCATGAGTCAGTAATACATAATCAATTTTTGCAGGAGCACATGGAATCTGCGCATTTTCGTAGATATCTCTGCCTTGCTCCATGCCGAAATCTACCAGAATCCGGAAATTATTGATTTCGAGATAAGTACAGCTTCCTGTTACTTCATGAGCTGCGCCGATAAACTGTATTTTCATAGAAAAGCCCCCTTTTCAGAGTTCAGAAATCGAATTCCGGAAGATGCTGATATGCTTCCGGGACAGTATTCCCTAATGAACGGATAAATTTTGAAATTTCATTCGGAAAGCGGAATCTGTTCAGATATGTAATAAAATCCTGTTCGGTATAGCAATAGATAATATATCCGCTGGAGTTATGACGGTATGGCTCTGCATCTGGGCTGGATTCCAGCCATTCGCCACAGAATTCCATACAATAGGCTTCCAGATTATCGGAAACGGCATCCGGCACGGAATACAGGAATTTTTCGTCTCCTGCACTTAAGATTACAGGTTTCATACTGACCTCCTTATGTGTTTATTTTCTATATTATATCATAAAATTCAAAAAAATGCAATAGATTTTATGCTGAATATACAAAAAATATTTTGCTGTTTACAAATTCCTGAAAATATGTTATGATTAAGATATTGATTTCAAGAAAGAGGGATTTATTTATGAATGAACAGGAATTTTTGAAAATAAAGAAACAGGCTCTGGAAAAGTGCTTTGCAGATATGAATCCTCAGCAGTTAGAGGCGATTACCACTGTAAAAGGCGCAGTTCTGGTGCTTGCCGGAGCAGGAAGCGGTAAAACTACCGTTATCGTGAACAGAATCGCCAATATGATATTATTCGGCGATGCACTGGGAACACTCACACCCGTGCCTGATGCGCCGGATTTGCAGAAATTACAGGACTATATTCAGGGCAGAACTATGCTGAATCTGGGCGAATTACAGAATTTGATTGGTGCAAAGCCTGTCATTCCGTGGCAGATTCTCGCCATCACATTCACAAACAAGGCCGCCGGAGAACTGAAAGAACGTCTTGCCGGAACGCTCGGCGAACAGGCGCAGGAGATTCATGCATCTACATTTCATTCTGCATGTGTCAGAATTCTGCGTGCCTGCATCGACAGAATCGGCTACGGAAATAATTTTACTATCTATGATACAGAGGATAGCATCAAAATTATGAAAGCCTGTATTAAAGAACTGAATATTTCTGAAAAGAATTTTCCGGTCAAGCAGGTGCTTGCAAGTATCAGTACCGCAAAAGATGAAATGATTTTTCCCGAAGATTATGAATCCCAGTACGGTTCGGATTATAAACAGATGGTCATTGCAAAATTATATAAAAGCTATCAGGAAAAAATGAAATCGGCAAATGCGCTCGATTTCGATGATTTAATTTGTCAGACCGTCCGGATTTTTGAAAATCACCCCGATGTTCTGGAAAAATATCAGAATAAATTCAAATATATCTTAGTGGATGAATATCAGGATACCAATCACGCCCAGTACAGACTTGTAAGTCTTCTGGCTCAGAAATACGGAAATCTCTGCGTTGTCGGCGATGATGACCAGAGTATCTACAGATTCCGTGGCGCAGATATTGAAAATATCCTAAGTTTTGAAAATCAGTTTCCGGACTGCAAGACTATCCGGCTGGAGGAAAATTATCGTTCCACACAGCATATTCTTAGTGCCGCAAACAGCGTGATTGCTAATAATAAATCCAGAAAAAGCAAGAAACTCTGGACTTCTGCCGGTGATGGCGAACTTGTTCACGAAGTCAAAGTACTTGACGAAAAAGCTGAAGGACAATATGTGGCTGAACAGATTCAGAAAGCTGTCAGCGAAGGAAAAAATTATTCCGATTTTGTTGTTCTCTACCGTATGAATGCGCTGTCTAACAATGTGGAAAAAGCACTTATCCGGAATAAAATTCCCTATCGTGTTTATGGCGGTATCCGGTTTCAGGACAGAAAAGAAATCAAAGATGTAATGGCGTATCTGGCAGTTCTGCAAAATCCGTTTGATTTGCTTAGATTTGAAAGAATTCTTAATGTTCCGAAACGTGGTATCGGAGAGGCAACCGCTTCCAATATCACCCAGATTGCGCAGGATTTGCATCTTAGTCCGATAGATGTTATCCGGAATTGCAGTCAGTTTCCGGCACTCGGCAGAAGAACTGCACCGCTGACACAGTTCGCCTATCTGATGCAGACACTCGAACAGGCACTTGCGGATATGCCTCTTGAAGAATTTTTTGATGTTCTGCTCGAAAAAACCGGCTATCTCGATATGCTTAGGCTCGAAGATGCAGAAACCGGCAGGGAACGCATCGAAAATATCAAGGAATTTCGCTCGAATATCGTGGATTATGTGCGTAATACAGAAAATCCGGATTTAGAAGGTTTTCTCTCTGAAATGTCGCTCTATACCGATGCCGATAAGGAAACTTCTGAAAATGCAGTTTCCCTGATGACAATGCATTCCGCAAAAGGACTGGAATTCGATACTGTTTTTGCAGTCGGCATGGAAAATAATATTTTTCCAAGTTACAGAAGCATGGACAATCCCGAAGATTTGGAAGAAGAACGCCGTCTTGCCTATGTCACTATTACCAGAGCAAAAAGAAATCTCTATCTGCTTCATGCCAGAGAAAGACTTGTTTTCGGCGATTACCGCCGTTATGCGCTTTCCAGATTTGTGACGGAAATCGACAGCGAACATCTTGTTTCGGAAGATAAAATTATCAGAAAGACTGCACCGGCGAAGAATACTCAACCCAGAAAGTCGCCTCTGAAAGAACAGATGGCAGTTATTAGTCAGTCTAAGAAGCATCTGCCGTCAAACGGCAATCCGGATTTGAAACTTGCTGTCGGCGACAGAATACGGGATTCTAAATTCGGTGAAGGCACTGTACTCAGAGCCGAATCTGTAGGAAATGATTATCTTTTGGAAATCGCTTTTGATGATGTCGGCACGAAAAAATTAATGGCTCGCTACAGACAGATTAGCAAAATATAAAATACAGATGCCCGAACAGGGTATCTGCACAGCTTTCTGAAATATCCCGAAAAAAACATTGACGAATGTTTCGGAATATGCTATAATAAAAAAGAATATGTGAAAATCAAGGGGATGGATTTATGAATGTTAAATTAATTGCACATACTGTCATGCCGGAAAAGGTTGTTGCCGCTGCTGCAAAACTCTGCTATTCCGATACCGGTGCGATGGAACTGATGGACGGACTTACAGACGAAAAAGCAGAAAATTTTGTCGAAATGTTAAGCAGTATCGGCCATGAAAGCCCGATTGAACATGCAAGCTTTACATTCGCAGTCGAAGGTGTTTCACGTTCGCTTCTGGCACAGATTACCCGTCATCGTCTGGCAAGCTTTTCTGTCCAGAGCCAGAGATATGTCAAGCTGACACATTTTGAGTATATTACACCGCCGGAAATTAAAGCCGATGCCGAAGCATTAAAGCTCTATGATGAAACTGTTCAGACATGTGTCGATGCTTATCAGAAATTAACTGAAATTCTGGAAGCAAGACATTATCAGGAGTTTCTGCATCAGGGATGTCCCGAAAAGGAAGCACGCCGCAAAGCAGAAAAAAAAGCTATCGAAGATGCAAGATTCGTGCTCCCCAATGCCAGTGAAACTAAAATGGTTGTCACAATGAATACAAGAGAATTGCTGCATTTCTTTAAATTAAGATGCTGTAACCGTGCACAATGGGAAATACGGGCACTCGCAAAAGCTATGCTCAAAGAAGTCTATCCGGTATCGCCCGCACTGTTCGCTAAGGCAGGCCCTTCCTGCTGTTCCGGAAACTGTCCGGAAGGTAAAATGTCCTGCGGAAAAATTTCTGAAGTCCGTGAGGAATTTAAAAGCCTGAAATCTGGTCTGAATGCCTGATTTCCTGTTTTTTCCTGATAAATTATCCGTATATTGCAAATAAAGAAAGGAAAGATATTCTTATGATTTATGTATTTTTAGCAAACGGTTTTGAAGAAATTGAAGCTCTTTCTCCGGTGGATTTGCTCAGAAGAAGCGGTAAGAATGTGAAGCTTGTTGGTGTCGGCGGAAAAGTTATCACCGGTTCTCACGGAATTGCTGTCCAGACAGATATAACAGAATCTGAAATTACCCTCGGAAACGAACTCGAAATGATTGTTCTGCCCGGCGGTATGCCCGGTACGCTCAATCTTGAAAAGTCCGAAACCGTGCAGACTGCAATTGATTTCTGCGCCGAAAGAGGCATCTATATCGGAGCTATCTGCGCTGCTCCCTCTATTCTTGGTCATAAAGGCCTGCTTAACGGCAGAAAAGCAATTGCTTATCCCGGATTTGAAACCCAGCTCACCGGTGCGGAAATTTCAGAACATTCCGTAGAACAAAGCGATTTTATTATCACTGCACAGGGCGCAGGTGCTGCCCTTCCGTTCGGCCTGAAACTGGCAGAAGTACTCACAAGCCCTGAAAACGCACAGAAGCTTGCCGATGCTGTCTGCTATCCGGAGCACTGACATGAGCGCAGAAAAAAAACTTCTCCGCCAGAAATTACGCCTGCGGAGAAGTCAGGTTTCTTCCGAAATCAGAAAAGAAAAAGATAATCTTATTTTTCAGCATCTGATTCAGGATTCTGCTGTTCAGAATGCAGATGTGCTTCTTGCCTATGCTTCCTGCGGAGAAGAAACCGATACTTGGCAGTTCCTCCGCTGGGCTCTCGAACATGATAAAAAACTGGCTCTGCCCAGATGCGGACAAAATCAGCAAATGCGGTTTTTTGTCATCAGTCAGATAGAAGATTTACAGGCGGGTGCGCATGATATTCTAGAACCGGTTACTTCTCAGAAAGCCGTGATTACAGAAAAATCTGTCTGCATTGTGCCCGGAATCGCTTTTACACAAAAAGGCGAACGCCTCGGACAGGGCGGAGGATATTATGACAGATTCCTGAAAAATTATCCGGATTTGTATACTATCGGAATCGCTTATGATTTTATGATGGAAGAAACTCTGCCATGCGAAGCACACGATTTTCTGATGAAAAAAATAATTACTGATACAGAAATAACGGAGGTTGCACATGAAGTCTGAAAACGAAATGGAGCTGACCGGCACACATACACCGGTTTCGGAATCCGAATCAGAATCAGAAACAAAAGCAGAAATCAGACATAAAAAATCAACAGATACAAAACATGCTGAAAAAAACAGACATTCCGAACAGCCGAAAAAGCATAAAAAGAAAAAGCTTTCCAGAAAAGAGCGTCAGCACCGCAGTGCCAGAGTCTACGGCGTTCTGATTATGCTTACAGTTGTATTTGTGATTTCGATTTCGCTTGCAGTCGGCATTATTGAAGTCGGAAAAGATATGCTCGGCATCAACGGTTCACAGCGTCTGGTGCTGTTCAATATTCCGGAAGGTGCAACGACTGCTGAAATCGCTCAGGATTTGCATGATGACGGCATTATCAGAATCCCTAAGGCTTTTGTTTATTTTTCAAAGCTCAGCAAGAATGACGGCAGTTTTGTCGCCGGAAATCATGAAATCAGTGCTTCTATGGCTTATGAAACCCTGATTGCAGAGCTGTCCAAAAGCATGGCCGATGAAGATTCTCAGGAAGTCGTTGATGTCATGTTTCCGGAAGGAATTACACTCTATGATGCCGCTATGAAATTACAGGAAAACAATGTCTGCGAAGCTTCTAAATTCCTGTATTATTTCAACGCCGGCAATCTGGGCTATGAATTTGAAGAACAGCTTCCGGCTTCCAGCAGTACACTCAAATTCTACCGCATGGAGGGCTACTGCTTTCCGGATACCTATACTTTCTATGAAGAAAGTGAGCCGGATGATGTCTGCCGTAAGATTTATATGAATTTCAATCTGAAAATCAAAGACGAATATTATGACAGAATGGCAGAACTCGGCATCTCGCTGGATGAAGTCATTACACTGGCATCTATTATTCAGAAAGAAGCCGCCCATGACGGCGATATGCCGATGATTTCTTCTGTATTCTGGAATCGACTCAACAGTCCGGAATATGCAAAATTACAGTCAGATGTTACCTCCCTGTATGTCGAAAATGTCATCAAGAAAAATATCGAACTCGATAATCAGGCCATCTATGATGCGTATGATACCTATATCTGCAACGGACTTCCGGCAGGTGCGGTATGCAACCCCGGCATTGCGGCAATCGAAGCCGTTCTTTATCCGGCTGAATCGGATTATTACTATTTCTATGCCAATGTCGATACGGGTGAAACTTTCTTCGCCCGTACCCTCGAAGAACATAACGCTAATATCGAAATGGTAGAGCGCATCCGTCAGGGACTGCCTGCGGAGGGTGAAGCTTCTGCCGAAGGTGAAGGAGAAGCAAACTAATGTCAGTTACTTATCGTGAAATACTTGCTCCCGCCGGAGACAGGGAACGTTTACAGTCAGCTCTGGATTTCGGTGCAGATGCCGTTTATCTCGGCGGAACAATGTTCGGTATGAGAGCCGGTGCGCCGAATTTCAATACCGAAAGCCTTTGTGATGCCGTAAAGCTCGCACATGAAAGAAATAAAAAAGTCTATCTGACGGTTAATACCCTTCCACGGAATCCGGAACTTGCGTTACTGCCTCAGTTCATTTCCGAAGCCGTCAATGCTGGAGTCGATGCCCTTATTATCGCAGATTTGGGCGTTCTCCAGACCGTCAGGAAACTTGCGCCGGATATGACGGTTCATATGTCCACACAGACCGGAATTGTCAATTATGCCACGGCTAACGCTCTCTATCAGATGGGCGCACGCCGTGTCGTGCTGGCACGAGAACTTTCTCTTGATGAAATTGCCGAAATCCGGAAGAATATCCCCGATGATTTGGAAATTGAAGTTTTCGTTCATGGTGCAATGTGTGTTTCCTTTTCCGGAAGATGCTTGTTATCGGCTTATTTTACCGACAGAGATGCCAACCGTGGAGCATGTGCCCAGCCGTGCAGATGGAAATATTATCTGACTGAGGAAAAACGTCCGCATCTGCCTATGGAAATTCAGGAGCATCCGGAGGGAACTTATATTCTCAATGCCCGTGATATGTGTATGATTGACCATATCGACAAGCTGGCGGAAGCCGGTGTTACTTCTTTTAAGATTGAAGGACGGGCAAAATCTGCCTATTATGTATCTGTTGTCACAAATGCCTACAGAATGGCAATGGATTATTATTTGCAGAATCCAAAAGAATATCATCTTCCGGAGTGGATTCATGACGAAGTATTCAAAGTCAGTCACCGCAGATACTGTACAGGATTCTTTTTCGGGCATCCGAATGCCTGTCAGTATTACGAAAACAGCGGATATATCAGTCAGTGTGACGTTGTGGGCATCATCGACAGATGCGAAAACGGTATGGCTTTTGCAACACAGAGAAACAGATTCTTTTCCGGCGATACGGTTGAGATTCTTGCACCCCGTCAGAAGCCTGTCAGCCTCAGACTCGATGAAATCTATAATGCGGACGGCGAAAGAATCGAAACTGTCAATCATGCCATGATGGAATTTTCTTTCCCGTGTGAATACAGTTTCCCGAAAAACAGCTTAATCCGCCTGCCCGTGCAGAACCCTGTTCCGGAGGATAAAAATATTATATGAAAGTGTGCAAGAATCAGAAAATCAGGATAGCCTGTATTTTATTTTATGTGATATTATATCTTGTATGGAGTCTGAAAGCCTTTATGCTGAATCCGGTATTAAGTCAGGTGATTGCAAAAGATTCTGTTTTATGGTATCTGGTATCTGACGGGATAATTAAAAATCTCTGCTGGACACTTCCTTCGGTGCTTCTTATCCGGAAATTCGATGAGGATTTATTTATCAGAAAACAGGAATTGTTTCAGTTTCCGAAAGAATGGAAAGAAGCCCTGCTTGTTTTTGGAGGTGTCACTGCATACTGCGTGCTGTATTCGGTGATTTCTCATCACGGATTTTATTTCAATTCTGACGGACTGGCAGAATGTGTTGCATATATTTTTGTCGGCATTACAGAAGAATTCGTATTCAGAGCGTTTCTGCTCAATGCAACTGTTACAGAACAAAATCAGAAATTTGCCGTAGGAATCAATGCGGTATTGTTCTTATGTATTCACTTCCCGACATGGATAATACACGGAAATTTTGTCGCCAATTTTGTAAGTTTCGGCTTTTTTTCGATTATCCTGCTGAGTATCTTGTTTAGCTGGACTATGCTGAAATTCCGGAGCATCTGGATTCCAGTTATCATACACATGCTGTGGGATGTTCTCGTCACACTCCTGAATTAAATCAGAATCAGCCTGAAATACTTTCAGGCTGATTCTTTATTGCATTTATTCTGATGCACCCAGATATTCCGCAGGATTCAGATAAATTTCCCCCTGCATGATTTCCAGATGCAGATGTGTCGGCATAGAGCTTTCAATATCGGCAGTATCTCCGAGTGCACCGATAACACTGCCCTTTTCAACCGTATCCCCCACACTGACCGATAAGCCGTTATTTAAACTGCAATATCTGCTGATAATGCCGTTCTGATGGTCGATTGTTACCGTCACGCCCCAGAGAGCATCATTTTCAATATTTCTAACAAGTCCGGTATTGACTGCGCAGACGGTGTCACCAAGTGTTCCGGCGATGTCAATGCCGTTGTGTGTCTGCCAGATGCCTGTTGTCTGGGATTTGACCAGTTCACCATTGCTGAATGCTTCAAGAATTTCGCCGTTCAGAGGCCAGCACGGAGTCTCGGCAGATGCCGGAACAATAGTTTCCGTTTCTGTTTCAGGAATAGCCGGAGCAGTTTCCGGCGCATCAATCAGGCCTGCCTGCTGGGTGATGGCTTCAGTTTGAATCGGGGCGGTCTGTAACGGCTGGACGATTGCCGGCTGTGTGTGAATTGTTTCCGGTCTGGTTTCCGGAAGCGTTTCTTTTTCTGTAGGTGCTTCTGTAGTTTTGGGAATATCGGTCTGTACTTCCATGACTTTAATATCGCCGACAGCGGAATTCAAATCAATATTGATTTGATTTTTCGTCTGTTCATAAGCGAACCAGCAGGCGAAACTAATCATCGCCATGCAGAGCATTAGTACAAGATAAAATCCCAGATGTTTTTTTAATTTTTGTTTTACCGCATGTTCTTTCATAATAAAAATCACCTCTGTCAATATCTTTGGCCGAAACGGAAAAAATATTCACTCTTGCAAAATTATCTCAGATAGTGTATAATATAGAAAATCAAATAAGGAGGATTATTTTTATCAATGCAGAAATTACTCAG
>JAFRMZ010000027.1 GCA_017430465.1 Oscillospiraceae bacterium | reverse complement strand
GTCAGAGGAAGCTTGAACATCGCACCGCATAATTTGGCAAATACGGCCGAGAGGGTCAGTAACAGAGAGCCTTGTAAAAAAGACTGTTTTTTCATAAGCAGACTCCTTTCAGAAGAATTTCCAAAAAAATTCACGGAATACAAGGATTTTTTTTGAAAATGCTATTGCCGAAATCAAAATTTTGTGCTATAATAATATCAGCACTCTGTAAACTGACAGAGAATCTGAAATGCAAAGGTGAAAAAAACAATTATGAATTATCAATTTTCCGAAAAAGTTTCTCACCTGCAGGCATCTGCAATTCGTGAGATTCTGAAATTTACATCTGAACCGGGTGTTATTTCCTTTGCGGCAGGCAATCCTGCGCCGGAAGCATTTCCGGTGGAAACCGTGCGTGAAATTGCATCGGAACTGTTTCAGAATGACCCGATTTCTGTTTTGCAGTACGGCATTACAGAAGGCTATCTGCCTTTAAGAAATCTGATGAAAGACCGCATGACTGCACAGGGAAATTTCAAGGCAGACAGTGAAGAACTGATTATTACATCCGGTGCACAGCAAGTGATGGAACTTGCGTGCAAATCGCTCTGCAATCCGGGAGATACACTGATTTGTGAAGCACCGAGCTTTATTGGTTCACTGAATGCGTTCAAGTCCTATAACGTAAATCTGGTAGGCGTACCGCTGGACGATGAGGGCATGAATCCGGAACTTCTGGAAAAGGCACTGAAAGAAAATCCAAATACCAAGCTGATTTATCTGATTCTGAATTTCCAGAACCCGACCGGCAAGACAACGACTCTGAAACGCCGTAAGGAATTATATGCACTGGCACAGAAATATAATACAATGATTATTGAAGATAATCCGTATGGCGATTTAAGATTTTCCGGTGAAGATGTACCGAGCATCAAGAGCATGGATACTGACGGCAGAGTGATTTATGCCGGAAGTTTCTCAAAAGTACTTGCACCGGGCATCCGTGTCGGATACGGCATTGCACCGAAGGAAGTTATCTCCAAGATGGTAGTCTGCAAGCAGGTGTCTGATGTGCAGACAAATAATTTCGGTCAGATGCTGGCCTATCAGTTCATGCAGAAAGTGGATTTTGATGCACATCTTGCAAAGCTCAGGGGCATTTACAAGCAGAAGGCACAAAGAATGCTCAACGGCATTGCTGAACATTTTTCAGGCAATGTGGACTATACAAAGCCGGAGGGCGGTTTGTTCCTGTGGTGTACGCTTCCGGAAGGCAGTGACATGTCCGGATTCTGCAAAAAAGCAGTGCAGGAATATAAAATTGCTGTTGTGCCGGGCAATGCATTTATGGTATCGGAAAGTGATGTAACTTATTCTTTCAGACTGAATTACTCCACGCCTACAGATGAAGCGATTGACAAAGGCATTGCAATTTTAGGACAGCTCACAAAAGAGATGTTTGATTGACAATCATAATTATTTTTATTGAAGAAAGGACAAATTTATCATGGCAATTGTAAGACGTTCCCCTTTAGACCCGTATCCGGTGACCCCCGGATATTTAGCAACCCGCAACAGTGCACTGCACATTCCGCCGGTGCAGTTCTCGAACATGAAGTTCAAATCCGATGAAGTATATGGTGTTGTCATTGACATTCCTATGGGTCAGACGATTATGGTTACAATGGTATGCTTTATCAACGGCGCAGCAAATCTGTATTTCAACAACGGAAGCGAATACACAGGCGCATCTACAAAGTATAAATCTGTTGTACAGGCAGCAAGAAATCTGGTAGTCAATGCGACACCGCTGAAGAAAGAATGCAAGAGAACATCGCAGTTTCCTCTGCCGGTAGCCGGAAAGCACTTTATCTACATGATGACCAAAAGAGGCATTTTCAAGACAGAAATCGACCCCAGAACCATTCAGCAGGATGCCAAAGAAAAGAGAGTCGTGTATTATCTGTATCAGCAGGTAATGGGTGCGCTGAGAGTGGCTCAGCTTCGTGATGCAGAAAATCTGCCGGAAGGCGGTAAGCAGGCATGAGCGAACAGAATACCACAGAACAGAAAAAGCTGATTTTCAGTGGCATTCAGCCGACAGGCACATTCACGCTTGGAAATTACATCGGTGCAATCCGGAACTGGAAGCCCCTGCAGGAAGATTACAGATGCATTTACTGCGTTGTTGATGAACATGCAATCACCGTCAAGATTGAACCTGCAAAACTCCGTCAGAAGACACTGGAAGCCTATGCGCAGTTACTGGCATGTGGCATTGATTTGGAGAAATCCTTGCTGTTTATTCAAAGTCATGTTCCGACACATGCCCAGCTTTCATGGGTGCTGAACTGTTCGGCACAGTTCGGTGAACTTTCCAGAATGACGCAGTTCAAAGACAAGAGCCAGAAACATCCTGATGACATCAATGCCGGACTGTTTGATTATCCTGTACTGATGGCCGCTGATATTCTGGTATACAATGCAGATTTAGTACCGGTGGGCGCAGACCAGACCCAGCATCTGGAGCTTGCCCGCACGATTGCCAGACGATTCAACGGACGTTACGGCGATACGTTCACTGTGCCGGAAGGGTATGTTTCTCCTGTCGGTGCAAAAGTCATGTCTCTGCAAGAGCCGACAAAGAAAATGTCCAAATCTGATGAAAATCCCAATGCAGTTATCTTGATTCTGGATGATAAAGATACTATCATCCGGAAATTTAAGAGAGCTGTAACCGACAGCGAAACAGAAGTTGCATTCCGTGAAGGCAAGGACGGTATTAATAATCTGCTGACGATTTATTCGGCAGTAACCGGAAAGTCTATCGAAGATGCTGTAAAAGAATTCGCAGGTCAGGGATATGGTACGTTTAAGATGGCAGTCGGCGAAGCGGTGGCAGACCATCTTGCGCCTGTCCGTGAAGAATATGCAAAATTAATCGCAGACAAGGCCTATCTGAAAGAATGCTATACCCGATGCGGTGCAGAAGCTTTGCGCTATTCTCAGAGAGTCCTGAATAAAGTCTACAAGAAAATCGGCTTTATTCCGTCCGAAATCAGGTGAACCGCATGGTAGAGTATACGCAGAAAGATTTTTATGATATTCATGATTTACAGGAAATCGTGAAGCTTCTGAGAAGTCCCGAAGGCTGTCCGTGGGATAAGGAACAGAATCATACCTCTATCAGAAATGATTTTCTGGAAGAAGCCTATGAAGCCGTAGAAGCGATTGACCTGCTGGACATGGCCATGATGCGTGAAGAATTAGGCGATGTGCTTTTGCAGGTAGTTTTTCACTGTACGCTCGCAGAAGAAGAAAAAGCGTTTGACTTCAATGCCGTATGTGATGAAATCTGCAAAAAGCTGATAATCCGTCATCCGCATGTATTCGGCAGTGTCAAGGCCGAAGATACAGAAACAGTTCTGAATAACTGGGATGCTATCAAGATGGAAACCAAGCATCAGGAAACATATACTGACACGCTGGAAGCGGTTGCCAAATCCCTTCCCGCCCTGTCACGTGCGCAGAAAGTCGGCAAGCGTGCCAAGAAAGCCGGAATGGATTTCCGCACCGCCGAGGAGGCCTTTTCCTGTGTGCAGGCGGAACACGATGAACTGCAAGAAGCGATACAGTCCGGAAATCAGGAACGTATCGAAGACGAATTTGGTGACCTGCTGTTTTCCTGCGTAAATACGGCACGTCATCTGGGGCTGGATGCCGAGCAGGCCCTCTCCAGAGCGACAGAAAAATTCATCCGCCGTTTTGAACAGACAGAACAGCTTGTGACAGAAACCGGCAGAATTATGCCTGACCTGCCGATTGAAGAACTTGACGAATACTGGAAACAGGCAAAAGAAATGCAGAAAAAATAAAACAAGATTTATTTACAGGAGGAAATTATCATGACAAAATCCGAATTAATCGCTATGTATGCCAAGAACAGAGACCGCAAGAGAAAAGATGCCGAAGCAGATGTAAATTTTATTTTTGATACTATCTGTGCTTCTCTGGCCGAAGGCGAAAAAGTAGTTCTGACCGGTTTCGGAACATTTGATGTAAGAGAACGCAAGGAAAAACGCTGTCTGAATCCCCGCACCGGCGACCCGATTCAGCTTCCGGCAGGCAAAGCACCGGCATTCAAGGCAGGCAGAGGTCTGAAAGAAGCTGTAAATCCGAAGACAAAGGACTGAAATAATTCATGAAGAATATCCTGAAAAAATCCATTTCCTGCTGTCTGCTGTTCTGCTGTGTACTGCTGTGCTGTCAGGCCTGCGGTACAGAAACAGAATCGCCTGATACTATCGAAGATATTCTCAATCCCAAACGAAAAGAGCAGGAAACGGAAAGCGAAACCCGTTCCGGCTGGTACGATGCCGAAACGGAATCAGAAACGGAATATCAGGGTTTTTTCTTCCAGCCGGAAACGGCTGTCATGACAGAACTGCCCGAAACCGTTCCGGTGACGGAAACACGCCCTGTGCCGACCGAAACGGAAACTCAGCCCCTGACAACGGAAATTCCGACCGAAACGGAAGAAGCAGAAATTCCGCAGGAAGAATGGGAAAACGCCTACAGGACATTTCTGGAAAACAACAGTTTTCAGCGTCAGATTTCGGCAGATGTGCAGGAAGCAGATACCCGTTTTCTGTTACTGTATCTGAATCGGGATGATGTTCCGGAACTGTTTATCCAGACAACAATGGAAGTGCTGATTTATGCATATCATAACGGCAGTGTCCTGTATGTGGATAGTTTTTATCCTAGTCATTATACTTATAATTTCTACTATCGGCCGTATCATAATTGTCTTGGTTCACTGCAGGGGTCTGTGATGGCAGACGGGACATATCTGGAAATTTACGAGTTTGCGGATTCCCGTACAGCTCCGTCCGGACTAGTGCTGAAAGAGACTTACTGTTATCCGACACGGGATTACAGCTATGAGATTTATGCTGAGCGTGGTATGAATATTGATTTGGACAAAGCTCCGGAACTGGATGTTCATCCGGACAGACAGAACAATACGGGGAGCAGTTGGCTCACTGTGCCGGATGTACTGGAGAACAGTACCTCTGTCCAGCGGTATGAAATCACAGAAGAAGGATTGAATGCCGTATTTGGCGTACAGGATGCCGATGAACAGGAAGAAATTTCTGAAACACAGGAGAAAAAATATGCGTTTGGATAAATATCTGAAAAATTCCCGGCTGATAAAACGCCGGACAATCGCCAACGAAGCATGTGATGCCGGAAAGGTACTTGTCAATGATAAAGTTGCCCGTGCGTCTTATGATGTAAAGCTCAATGATGTGATTGAAATCCAGATGGGCGCAAAGGCAGTGAAAGTACGTGTACTGAATCTGGCAGAAAATGCCACGAAAGCGAACGCTGCAACCATGTATGAAGTTGTATAAACAAGACAAAAGCTCCCTGAAAAATCGGGGAGCTTTTGTGCAAATCATAGAAAACGGAAAATTTCAGAAGTTTTTTAAAAAAATATCCAATATTTTTCCCAGTTAGTTGTTATATAAGTGAAGCCCTATGGAAGGAAGCTCTTTTTCAGCAAAAAATCAGAAGAAAAGAATTATTTTCCAACAGATAAATCAAGGCTTCTAAGCTAATCGCTTTTCGTAAAGAGGTAAATTTCCGGAAAGGCGTTCCCGCTGCGCATGGGAACGCCCTTTTCGGTCGGGATTATCTGGAAGGATGTATCATGAACTGAATATTCTGGTCATTAATATTATACTTTGTGACAAATTCTGTACCGGTATCCATAATAGAAGCAGGAATCTGCTCATGATTGAGCAGGTAAGAAGCAGCCATCACGCCAAAATAACCCATATTATAGGGATTCTGGACTACAATGCCGGACAGGATATTATTATCCAGATACGCTTCTGCGCCTTCAAAGTAATCAAACCCGATTATCTGCACTTCTCCTTCTGAAAGCGAACCGGCCTGAATCATATTCTCAACTGCCTGACATGCGCCCATTGTGGTAGGCTGATTTGTTGTATAGATAAAATCAATATCTGGATTTTCATTAATCATGCGGACAGTGATTTCTTTTGTCTGGCTGACATCACCGCCACAGTCAACAGGTTCGAGCAATTGAATATCATCGGATGTAAACTGACTTTGAAAACCGGAGGTTCTTTGCTGAGCCGTCTGAGAGGTGCTGTCATGTGTCAGTACTGCAACGACATCGCCTTTATGTGCGAGAATTTTGGTTCGTTCGCCGGCAGAAACAGCCGCTTTTTCGTTCTGTGTTCCGATAAAGGCGGTACGTTCCGGAAGTGAAACATCGCTGTCGATAGTCAGAACCGGAATTCCTTTCTGAATCACTTCAGAGAGTGTGTCATTGAGTTCATCCATTACAACGGGAGCGAGCACAACTACCTGAACGCCGTCATTGACAGCCTGCTGAATCAACTCAGCTTGTTTCTGATAATCTTCTTTTTCGGGTGCAGTATAGGAAACAGAAATTTCCCTTTCCGAAGCGGCATCCTGAACGGCCAGTTTGACAGCATCCCAGTAAGGGTCTGTACTTTTGCAGATAACAGCTACCTGAGGCGCAGGCGTTTCTGCATTTGTTTCCTGCGCACAGGCGGTACAGGAGAACATGAGGAGTGCACTTAGACTGATGGCAGATATTTTTTTCTGATAAGAACGCATGATATTATTTTCCTTTCCACGTTATATAAAATCTTTTTTTATTATAACATAATATTTAAATAATGTCAAGCGAAATGAAAAAATTATATAATTTTTGAAAAAAACTGTATAATTTAAATAGCAATAAAAAATCCGGCAGATTTCAGATTTGAAATCTGCCGGATAAAATTTTTAAAATATTACTTGACAGCAACATCCTTGACAGTCTTGTTTCCAAGATGTTCATTCCACCAAACCCAGAGAGTCGGAGCAATGCACTGAGAAGAATAAGTACCGGCAATCAGACCGAAAGTCATCGGCACGGAGAAACTCAGAATGCTGTTGACATTGAAGACAGAAGCTACAACACTGATGATAATCATAGTAGAAACTGTTGTAATGGAAGTTCTGAGAGAACGGCGCATTGTCTGGCTTGCGCTCTTGTTGACAAGCTCTGCAATGGAAGTATCCTGACCGAGCAGTTTCTGATTTTCACGGATTCTGTCATATACGATGATAGTATTATTGATAGAATAACCGAAGATAGTCAGAACCACAGCCATGAAGTTGGAATCAATTTCAAAACCGCAGAGCACAAAGCTTCCGTAAGTGAGGATAATATCATGAAGCAGTGTGATAATTGTGAATACACC
>JAFRMZ010000245.1 GCA_017430465.1 Oscillospiraceae bacterium | reverse complement strand
TCAAGAACCCATACAGGCACGGTATAGCGGTCATTCTGATAAACCATTGATTCACTTCTGAAAATCATAAAATCACTTCTTTCTTTGATACAGATAAATTCCGACTGCTCCGATTATGATAATGATTACTGCTCCGACAATCAGCGGAGTAATGCTGTCAGAATCGTCTGTACAGCTCTCTGATGCGTTTTCGGTGCTGTCCTTGTCAAACTCCATACTCTCGCTGTCCGGCTCGTCAGAAGCCGTTTCCGCTCCGCTGTCGAAACTGCTCCTGACTTTAGGAGTATTGTCGTTTTCTTCGCCTGAATCCCCTGAAATCGGTTCTTTTTCCGGTTCAGATTTCAGAGTGCTGAACGGAGGGAATGTGTCAACCGTGTTTCCGTTTTCGTCCAGCATAAGCCACTCATTCTGAAACATCGTGAAGCTGTAAGTATGCTCATCAGTTTCAATCATCCAGTTGCCGTTGTCATCGTCGTTGAAGTCCCAATCTTCGGTATAATCATTGTAGTAGTCCTTATAAGCATACTCCAGTTCGCCAATGTCAAACCAGTTATATTCATCTGAGCCGTAATTCTGGTCAATCCATTCATCAAGCAGATGATGCTTGAAAGATGCTTCGGGGAACTCCGTTCCGTCGTCATCTCTGCCGAGCCACATCTCCTGCCAGATTTCCGATTCGATATAGTCACGTTCAAGCATTTCTCCGGCATGGGCAGTCACACTCATATTGAGAAGAAATGCGGTTAAAATTGATATAATCATGATATTTATAAATCCTCCTTGTTGGCGAAATAGTAAGCAAGAGCCTTTTCGATTGTGTCAGCGACTTCCTGCTTTTTAGTATTTCCTCCGAAATATCGGCTGAAAACATCATTGCTGATTTTCACGCTTTTCGGTTTCGGCTTGTCTTCGGAAACTCCTGCGATGATTTCAAGCAGAGTCGTATTACTGATACTGCCGTTTTCGTCTGCGAATTCATGGAGCAGTTTTGCGGTCTTGGTGTCAATCTTGAAATTTTTGGCTTGTTCTGCAACTTCACGCTGAACCGTTTCCGATAAAAATGACAGCTCAACTCCGGTTCTGACAGCGATTTCTCCGCTGTCAATCAGGTTTTTTAATTCTTTGATAAGTTTATCAATGCGAATCAGACGGATAACAGAAGCCTTGCTCATGCCGTATTCAGTGCCGACTTCTTGGCTCGAATCTAACTTTGATTCCACTGGATTCAAAGTTGAATCCTGATTATCAGTTGAAATTTCGGGATTTTCCAATCTTTCGAGTTCACGGATAATGTCATTGCGTTTGCCCTGCGAGAACATGAATTTGTGTCTTTCAGCGATAACAGCAGCCTGTTCCGAATTTTTGAGATTTTCAAACCCTCTCTGCATGAGATTACTTTCAATTACATACATTTCGGCTTCATCTTCGGAAAGTCCCTCCTTGATGATAGCCGGAACAGTCGGCAGTCCTGCGATTTTGCAGGCATTCCAGCGATTGTGACCGATAAGGATTTCATACTTGCCGTCATCGGCAGGCTGTACGATAATCGGGCAGAGTACACCGTTTTCCCTGATACTGGAAATCATATCGTCAAGCTGTTCTCCGGAGTACATTTCAAATTTGTGATTGTGATAGGGAATCAGCAAATCACAGGGAATCGGCTTCACATTGTTCTGCAATGCTGTCAGATTTGACAGCATTGCATTGAGATTGAATTGTGCGTTGTTCATAAGTACCTCCTAATTTTCATCTGTGCAGTAGGTCAGACCGTTGACAAGCTGTGTGTAAATGGCTGTATAGCGGTCATGTTCTGCACCTTCTGTGTTCATCATGACTTCCAGAAAGAAGTCCTTTGCTTCTTCACGGTCAGTCCATGTCTTAACTTGACCATAGCATTTTGTTTTAACTGTGCGTTTGGGATTCATTGCTAATTCGGGAATTTTCAGCATCTTTCAAGCACCTCCTGAGCTAATTCTTCATATTCTCTGCCGAGTTTGCTGTCCGTCAGACAGAGGGGCATACGGTTTTCGGAACTTCTGGCAGCTTCTACGGACTTGCTGATATGGGTTCGGAACAGCATTTCTCCGTATTTTTCCGTGAGCGTTTCGACTGATGCACGGCTCACTCTGGTTCTGTCGGTCATGGTCGGGAGAACTCCGAGCAGATTCAGCTTCGGATTGACTGCGGATTTAATCTGCTGATACAGGCTTTCGAGCGACTGCAAGCCGTCCATGCTGAATTTCTGCGTCTGCACGGGAATCAGCAGTCTGTCCGATACTGTCAAAGCATTGATGAGGAGCGTTCCCAATGACGGCAGACAGTCGATAATCACGAAATCATACTCGCTGACGAAATCTTTCGTGAGGATTCTGCGGAGAATGGTTTCTCTCGAAATTGTCGTTGACATCAGCGGTTCAGCACTTGCAAGGTTAATATCGGACGGAATGAAATCAACATCAGCAGTTTCACAGTACCACAGGGAATCCTGCAACATTTCGGGTTTGAGCGTACCCATGCAGGCACTCATCACAAGCTGTGTCATGGTCGGAGAGCCGTCGGGTTCAAATCCGAGATAATCGGAGAGGTTCGCCTGTGGGTCAATATCCACGAGAAGCACTTTTTTTCCGTGATTCAGAGCAAGGCAAGCCCCCAGATTGTACGCTGTTGTGGACTTTCCGACACCTCCCTTTTGTGAACCGCATGAAATGATAGTAGACATAAAGCATCTTCCTTTCTGATTTTGAGGTTTGTTGTCTTTCAACACTGTAATTATATCATATCATAATATTATTGTCAAGTATAATTTTAGAGATTTCTTTCAAAAATTTGAAGTTCGTGAAAACTGCCGCAAAATCAACAGTTTCCTCGGTGCATGATACACAAAATTTAAATTATGCTTGACATAATATCAAAATTATGATAAAATATCAGAAAGGAGTGATTTATCATGTTTACATTCACCTGCCAGCTATGCGGAAACGAATTTGAAACGGCTTCCAATCGGGCAAAATACTGTCCTGATTGCCGTATCAAGGCACAAGGTCTGCGGAATAAGGCTTACAAACAGAAACGGCATGAGGGGACTTCTAAGCAACTGCACAGCGAGCAGACCTGTCCGATTTGTGGAAAGACCTACATTCAGGAAAGCGGTTCTCAAAAATGCTGTGCTGACTGTCGCAAAAAACAGGAAAGCTCCCGAAAAATCGCCACAAATGCACGATATACCAAAGAAAATTATGAACAGATTATTCTGTATGTGCCAATCGGTCAGCGTGATGAACTGAAAGCATACGCAGAATCGCACGGATTGAGTGTGAACAAGCTGTTTATGACCGCACTCGAAGAATACCGAACCAATCACAAGGAGGAAACCTCAAATGGCTAAAAAACAGGCAAGCGGCAAGAATCAGCCGACAAATCAGTATAATTCTATCTCTGAACTGGACACCAAGCAAAAATCCGATATTGCTGTCTGGCTGTACGAAATTTATCGTGAATATTACGTCCAGAATCATGTGATTCCGACTGAACCTGACCAGCACGATGCACTCATCAGAAAGCTGATTCAGAAAGTAAAACAAGCGAAAATCAGGATTCCTGATAAGCAGATTCAGCTTTATTACAACAGCAAGCAGTCACCGCTTTTGAAACGGCTTAAAAAGGAATTTCCTGAACTGGCTGAATCGTGAAAAATTATAAATAAATCAGAATTTGGTAGGAGGTAGATTATGAGTCGTACATTTCAAGTAAGGACAACACAAGACAGGAACTTGATAATATCAGATTTTATGGATAAAGTAAAAAACTTTATTCCATTAAATAAAG
>JAFRMZ010000244.1 GCA_017430465.1 Oscillospiraceae bacterium | reverse complement strand
CGTGTCTGCCATGCAATTTCGACAACGCTTTCTCATGCCGCAACCTTTGAAGTGCTTGCTAATATCCGCAGACAGCTCACCGAAAAACTGTCAAAACTGCCGTTAGGCTCAGTGTTATCGCAGTCCAGCGGAACATACAAGAATATTATTTGTGAACGTGTGGATTCTATCGAAACAACACTTGCACACATTATTCCAGAAGTGATTTCTTCTGCATTTGTGCCGGTCACACTCATTATTTATATGATGACGATTAACTGGAAATTAACGTTGTTGTCGTTGATTTGTGTGCCTGTCGGTGCAGCATTTTTCATGCTGATGATGGTCGGCAGTCAGGAAAGCTATGAAAATACCGTTGTCAAAACGAAAAAACTGAATGATACCGCAGTTGAATACATCAACGGTATTGAAGTGATTAAAGCGTTTGGCAAGGCAAAAACATCATATGAAAAATTCGTCATTGCGGCAAAAGAAGGAGCTGACTGCTTCATTGAATGGATGCGCCGCTGTAATCTCTGGCAGAATATTTCACTGCTGATAATGCCCTATTTTCTGCTTGGATTATTGCCGTTTGGTGCTTTGTTTTATATGAAAGGCACTGTATCCGGTTCTGATTTGTTGATGCTGATTATTCTTTCGCTCGGTTTAGTTTCTCCGTTCATGACGATTGCATCTTACTGGGACGGAATTGCAAAAATGGGTACAATCATCAGCGAAGCAACGGATATTCTGGAGCGTGATGAGCTGATTCGTCCCGAAAAGCTGACAGAAAAGCCAAACAGTACAGATATTATTTTGCATGATGTTCATTTTGGCTACAATGAAAAAGAAATTCTTCACGGAATCAATTTGAATATCAAACAAGGAACAGTAAATGCACTGGTCGGACCGTCAGGCTCAGGAAAATCCACAATTGCAAAACTGATAGCATCTTTCTGGGACGTGGACAGCGGAAGTATTACATTCGGCGGTGTGGATATCCGAAAGATACCGCTGGAACAATATAATCAAAATATCGCCTATGTATCGCAGGATAACTACCTCTTTGATGAAACAATCATGGATAATATCCGCATGGGTAACTCAAATGCTTCTGATGAAGATGTCATAAATGCAGCAAAAGCCTGCGGGTGTCATGATTTTATCATGAATCTTGAACACGGTTATCAGACAGTTGTCGGCGGAGCAGGCGGACACCTTTCAGGCGGCGAACGTCAGCGAATTTCCATCGCAAGAGCAATGCTGAAAAATGCACCTGTTATTATTCTTGATGAGGCAACCGCATACACAGACCCCGAAAATGAAGCACTGGTACAGTCTTCTGTTGCAAAGCTGGTGCAGGGGAAAACACTGCTTGTCATCGCACATAGACTTTCCACAATTGCTTCCGCTGACCAGATTATTCTCATCAATAATGGCATTGTCGAAGCAAGCGGCACGCAGGAAAAACTGCTTGCAGAATCACCGCTTTATCGGCAGATGTGGGAAACACACATGACAGTAAAGGAGGATTCATAATGTTTACAACACTGAAAAGCTTTTTTGATTTCTGCAATAAAGAAGACAGGAACAAATTATATCTGGCAATCGGACTCGGCACGGTTAAGGCAATTTTTGCGGCACTGCGTATTTCGGCAATTGGTGCGGTTGTCATGGGGATTCTTGACGGGAATATGACAAACAAAAACATTTGGATTACGGTTGCAATTCTCGCTGTATCAGTATTCGGTCAGTTATGCATCAATCTGAAAACGACAATGTTGCAAACCGAAGCCGGCTATCATTCCTGCTCAAATAAGAGAATTGAAATTGCCGAACATTTGCGTTATCTGCCAATGGGCTATTTCAATGACAACAGTCTTGGACATATCACAAGTGTAACAACAAATACAATGGAGAATCTCGCAGATGTGGCAACGAGAGTGGTTATGCTGACAACACAGGGCATTTTAACAACATTTGTCATTACAATTTTTGTGTTTATTTTTGACTGGCGTATTGGTTTGATTCTGACGGCAGGTGTTGCAGTTTATTCTGTTATCAACGGAGCAATGCAGAAAGCAACAAGCAAAGGTGCACCAATTCAACAGAAAGCCAACAGAGACCTTGTTTCCGCAGTCATTGAGTTTATTCAGGGTATCGCAGAAGTTAAAAATTATAATCTCACGAAAAGCCGTGCAAAAAAGCTTGAAGAAACAATCAAAGCCAAGCAATACGGTGACACACACCTTGAATTTGATGTCATTCCCTATATTACTTTGCAGGAAATTGTCACAAAGCTGACGGGTGTGCTGATGTGTACTGCATCTGTATATTTCTACATCAACGGCAGTATGTCACTGCTTTACTGCATCATGATGACGATAAGTTCCTTTATGATTTACGAAAGCCTTGATGTTATGGCAGGCTTTTCGTCTCTGATTCGCAGTGTTTCGATTTGTGTCAGTCAGGCGAATGAAATCCTTTCGATTCCTGAAATGGATATTGACGGCGAAGAAATAAAGCCTGCAAATCATGACATTGAGTTAAAAAATATTACATTTGCCTATGAAAACAGAACAATTATCAACGGCATTGACCTGAAAATTCCCGAAAAAACTACAACTGCAATTGTAGGACCGTCAGGCGGCGGCAAAACCACACTGACAAGTCTTATGGCTCGCTTCTGGGATGTGAAAAGCGGTGAAGTGCTTCTTGGCGGAAGAAATGTCAAGGATTATAGTTTTGACAGCTTAATGAGGAATTTCAGTTTTGTGTTCCAGAAAGTGTATCTGTTTGAGGACACAATTGCAAATAATATCCGTTTCGGAGAGCCTGATGCACCAATGGAAAAGGTCATAAATGCTGCAAAAAAGGCTCGTTGTCATGATTTTATCATGAGCCTGCCAAACGGCTATGATACAGTAATCGGTGAAGGCGGTGCAAGTCTTTCAGGCGGTGAAAAACAGCGTATTTCAATTGCAAGGGCAATTATGAAAGATTCGCCTGTTATCATTCTTGATGAAGCAACGGCAAATGTTGACCCCGAAAATGAAGCGGAACTGACTAAGGCAATTGAAGAACTGACCAGAGAAAAGACAATTATTATGATTGCACACCGCCTGAAAACAGTTGAACACGCTGACAAAATTATCGTGATTGACGGCGGAAAAATTGTTCAGCAGGGCAAGCATAATGAACTCATGCAACAGAACGGTATTTATCGTACATTCGTAATGGACAGACAGAAAGCAGCAAGCTGGAAACTGTAAAATCAATGATTCATGAACAAACAAAACGAGCTTATACACATTCGTATAGGCTCGTTTCAATTTTTACCATAGCTGTCATTGATGAATAAGAATCAAGACAAAGCTGTATTTTTGAATTGAAAAGGGAATTATTAAAATGTGCTGGATTGGAAAGAGTAACTTTTAGAAATGGTTATGTTATCTCACCATAAAGCGGAACATATCAGAACCAAGAATTTTTACATTGCATTGATTCGCTTCCTGTTCAAGCAAGGCAATCTCTTTTGCGGATAATTGAATATTCGTTGCTTCATAGAGCTGTTCCACCTGATACGGCTTCCGGCATCCGCAGACGGGAACAATCCCTTTTGATGCACAGAATGCCATTGCTACCTGCGGAATCGTGATATGATACCGCTTTCCGATATGATGCATCAGAACATACAAAGAATGCAATTTTTCTCTTTTCCGCTGAAACATCAGTTTCATGATGGATTTTGAAGATTTCAATCTTGGGTCAGTCAGCATTCCTTCTTCGAGTACCGCCCATGCCCAGAATGAAATATTGTTATCCCTGCACCAGTCAACAATGCCCTTTTTTTCCCATTCACGGTTAATCAGGCTATAATGATTCTGTATGCCATATAACGGAATACCTGCTTTATCCAAAATGGATTTTGCTTTTTTGCATTCTTCAAGTGAAAAATTAGAAATACCGATATGCTTAATTTTTCCCTCATGGCAGAGCTGAATCATTTCTGTAAGATTTTGTTCAATATCCATTGGCAGATGCAGCCAGTAAATATCTACATAAGAACGTCTGAATTCCAGCAAATCCCGTTCCAGAGATTTCCGCACCTGTCCGGCATGGTATTTTCTGAATGGTGTAAATTTGGAAGAAATATAAATATCCTGTGTGCCAAATTCACCAATCATTTTCTGAGCTTTGCCAAAACCGTAATCCTGAGCCAAATCAAAAATCAGTAAATCTTTTTCTTTTGCAGTGTTCATACTTGCGATTAAAGTTTTATTATCGACACTATTCCCACGAATCAGCTTTTCATAAGCGGAGCTTCCCCATGCGTTTGTACCAATGACAGCCTTCGGCTTTAAAATATCCATACTACACCTCTTTAATCTTTCTGAAATCTGTAAACAGTCAGCCTGTCATTGAATTTTCTGAAAAACAGATTTCCGATTTTTCCGGCAGCGGAATATTTTTTCATTTTCTCAAAGAAACTGATTTCACGGAGCGTTTTATAGCCACTGCACAAAAATTCGAGGTCTCTGCCGTCAGCAATTCCCCAATGAAACTGTGCATTGGTATTTTTGACAGTATCATGATATTTTCCGTTATTTGTAGCCATAGGGTGCATCAGTTCGGCTAAAAGATAGCCCCTTCTGAAATAGTCACGGATATGATGCAGTAAATGTTCCACTTGTTCTTCTGTGAAATACATCAGCAGACCTTCTGCAATGATAATTGTCACACGGTCATTAGGGATATTTTCTGTCCAAGTGTCGCTGAATAAATCGCCCTCAATCAGAAATTCACGTTCACGCTCTGTAAAGCATTTTCTGCGAATTGCAACAGAATCAGGCAAGTCAACATTATACCAGAGAACAGTTCCGTTATCCACTCTTGAAAATCTGTCATCAAATCCACAGCCAATATTGACAACAACCGCATTCGGATACTGTTTCAATGCTTTTCTGATTTCGTTATCAAACAAAATCGTTCGTGCAACAACACCCTCATGAGATAAAAATTTATCATACTGTTCCGTGTCAATGCCGAGGCTGTCAATAATTTCAATGGCTTTTCCGTCATAGATTCTGTGATTGGAGCGTTTGCTTTCATTTGCTTTGATTGCAAGCGGAATCAGGGCAGTTTCCTGCACATCGCCCAGCTCCAGATTCACAGATTTTTTCGTTTCAGAGGGCTTTCTTGCAACACAATGTAGACGGAAAAAATCACGCTTCTCAAAAAATTCCATATGCAGACCGGCATTTTCGCAGAGTTTCCGGACATCTTCTTTTCCATAAACTTTGACATCACCCTTTCCGAAAAGATTCACTACCGGAAGTTCCACATGATTCATAAACCAGCGTACAGGCATATATTTCGCCGTCATATCACGCAGAATCAGCCGACCATCCGGACGGAGAACACGATACACACTATTGAAAAAATCCTGCACATTTGGATAATGATGAAAACTTTGACAGCAGATTACCACATCAAACGAATTTTCCGCAAATGGCAGATTTTCGCAGTCACCGACAATCAGCTCCACACCCTGCATTTTCTTTGCTTTTGCGACTTCTATCATTTTCGGAGTCAGGTCAATGCCTGTATAATGCTTGTCAGGATATTTTTCATGTAACAGTGTTAGCATGGGAGCTGTTCCGCATCCACAGTCGAGCAGGTCGGTGAACGGCTCTTTTTCGAGTTCCTCCAGTACATCCGGATAATCTTTTTTACATATATTGTATACCCCTGCATGGTCAGTTTCGTAGACCTCAGCGGCTTTTGTAAATTCACTGATTGATAAATTCTTGTATTCTTTGCTTGTCATGATAATGACTCCTTTCATGGTTTCAGATAATAAATCAGACTCATGTCCAGCCCTCTAAAAAGGCAAGAGCTTCTTTCATACTTTCTTTTCTTGCCTGATTGCAGGCATTCTGGTCGGTATATTCCGCCTGTAGGATTTTCCGCATGGATTTGAGATATTCCGGATTGCACGACAAATCTCCGCAGAGAAGGTGACTGCCTTTCTTGTAAACAGTCGCTTTGACACGGTAGGGATAACCTTTTTCTTTCAGGATACGTTTCATTCTCGGAACAGCTTCATCAGAGGGCCAGCAGTCGTCATACCCCGGACACTGCATCAGGAAATCAGCGTGCATATTTTCCACCTTAATTCTGGCTTTTTCTGTCTGTATATTTTCATCATAACAGCCCCTGAGCATTCGCCTGATACCATACTTTTTAGAAAATGCTGTCCGGAAAAGTACGCTGATGATATTTCTGTGCAGTGTGACAGTTTCATCATAGGGCAGGGGCTTTCCATGATAAGAAAATGTAGACTGATACAATGGTCTTGTTCCTTTGAATGCCTCAGTTGTATAGTCAAACGGCGAAGCCGCTATCACAAGACTGACATCTGATATTAAAGAAGCCGCTGTAATGGCAAATTTTGCACCTGCGGAGATTCCATACATTCCGATTTTCTCAAACCCTGCTTTTTTTAATGCCTGAACTGCCTTTTCTGCATACTCCACAGGTGCAAGAACGGAGTCTTCCGGCAATCCGTCCCATCCGGCAAAAGCAACCAGAAGTCTGTTCCATCCTGCTTTTGCAAGAAAATCAGAACCGTTTTTCGTCAGTTCATAATTTGCACCTGAACCGGGAAATACAATAATTGCCTTCCCTTTATGACCGTTTGCAGGATGCCAGTATCCAACAAAGCCATCTTCTGCAATTGTATATTTCTGTTTCATAAAATTATCCTTTCCGTTGCCTGTCAATAACGTGCTGATGCAATTCTTTTATCCATATTTCAGGATGATAAAAAAGCAGTTCCTCGTGACCGTAATCCTGTTCGATGATATCCGGATTCCGGAAATGCTGAACATACCGTTCACGATATTGTTCCCCCATCTGCAAGGCATAGAAAATATGCACTGTTGTTTCAGAAACACTGATATTATCATCAATTTTAGTAATCAAATCAGAATAAAACTGATTTTTTACTGT
>JAFRMZ010000243.1 GCA_017430465.1 Oscillospiraceae bacterium | reverse complement strand
TCTGGTGTTCTGGTTTAAGATACAGGCCGTTGCTTCTGCCGTGAAGCACTGCAGACTCTTTTATTATATCATAATCGAGAGCAGAATTTGCAAATATTTTGTGAATTTTTTCAAATTGGGGAGAAAATTTTTTCTGTACGAGTTCTGCTGTGACGAGATAGCCGGAAAAAATCTGATTTTCGCCGATAATGAGAGTTTTACGGGGGATTTGGGATAACTTTTGTTCTAAGAAAAGTATATGCTGACTGACATGAACATTTGTCTGCCCTCGGACAATTTCAGCCTGACCGCCATGCTGTAACAGTTTCTGAACAGTAAGAACATTGAGATAATGGGAGGGAAGCTGATGGGAATCGAGAAAAATGCGGATACATCTTCTTTGGAGTGCCGGATGCAGATTCTGTAAATCTTTCAGAGTGCCGTCAGGAAGGAGATGTTCAGCATAGACAGATTTTGCAGAAGATGCAAGGAAGGCTTCTTCTTGGGAGAGAATGTCAGTCATCATGGAGATACTTTTTTCCGCACCGCCGGAAGTAATGCCGGAAAGCAGAGGGGTGATGTGATGGCGGATAAAATTTCGGGTATAACTATCATCATGATTGGAAGAATCAGTAATATAAGCAAGATGCTGTTCTGCCATAAAGGTTTCAATTTCCTGCCGGCTAGACTTGAGAAGAGGCCGGATATAAATATCACGTTTGGGCGGAATACCGCAGAGACCTTTTAGGCCTGTTCCTCTGGCGAGCCGGAAAATGACAGTTTCAAGATTATCCGAAGCATTATGCGCCGTAGCGATAAGGCCGTCAGCATGTTCCCGAAAAGCCTGATAACGGCATTCTCTGGCAGAAGTTTCGACTGAACAGCCGGCATGTTCCTGCTGATAGGCTTTCACATTCACGGAGATGATTTGCAGTGGAACATGAAAATTCCGGCACAAATCAGAACAGAAATTTTCATCCCGAATACTTTCCTGCCCCCTCAGATTGTGCTGAATATGAATGGCCGAAATCCGGAGCTGATATTTTTTCTGATATTTCAAAAGGCAGTACAGCAGGCAGACACTGTCCGCACCGCCGGAGAGGGCACAGGTAATGGCTTGCTTCTGGATTTGTTCCTGTTCGAGAAACTGACGAACGGCATCAAGAGGGCGCATCAGATTTCTCCATAGATGAAAATCTTGTGTACTGGCCGTCCCAGATTAAATTAGCTGTACCGCATTCGCCGTGGCGGTTTTTGGCGACAATGCATTCTGCCACGTTAGGCGTTTTGCTTTCCTTGTTATAATACGCATCACGGTAAAGAAACAGGACAATATCGGCATCCTGTTCGATAGAGCCGGAATCACGGAGGTCAGAGAGCATAGGCCGTTTATCGGTACGGCTTTCCGGCCCTCTGGAAAGCTGTGAAAGCAGGATAACCGGCACATTGAGTTCTTTCGCCATAATTTTGAGCTGACGGGTAATTTCGGCGACAACCTGCACTTTATTTTCGGTTCTGAGCGTACTTTGGATAAGGCCGAGATAGTCAATCACAACAAGGCCGAGATTTTTCATTCTGCGCAGTTTGGATTTAATCTGCGGTACGGTGATGCTTGCAGTATCGTCAATATAGATAGGCTGATTGCTGAGATAGCTTGCAGCGACTGCGAGCTTTGTCCATTCTTCTCCGGGGGGAATGCGCCCGCTTCGGAGTTTATTGGAATCGACTCCTGCGATGGAGGAAAGCAGACGGGAAGCGAGCTGTGTTTTTGGCATTTCGAGAGAGAAGATGCAGACAGCCTGATTTGGATGATTTTTAGCGACATTTTCAGCGATATTGAGAGCAAAAGCCGTTTTGCCCATTGCAGGGCGGGCAGCAATAAGAATCAGGTCAGATTTATTCAGACCGGAAATGAGGCTGTCAAGATAAGCAAAGCCTGTGCCGATGCCTTTATATTTTTCTCTGTCAGGGCCGGCGAGTCTGCCGATTTGTTCATAAGTTTCTGCGACAACTTCCCGAATGGGCGTCAGCCCGCTGACATCACGCCCCTGACGGATAGCAAAAATCTGTTGTTCTGCGCCGTCAAGGAGCATCTGAGCGTTTGTTTCGCCGTTTTGAATATCCGCAAGAATCTGCTGGGAGACTTCTGCAAGGGAACGGATATAATATTTATCGGCGACAATTTTGCAGTAGCTGGCGATATTGGCAGTTGTCGGAACGTTTTCGGCGAGGTTGGCGAGATAGTTTCTGCCTTCGGAAGCAGTTTCAAAGATATGGGCATTGACAGCCTTGTCGAGGACAGTAACAATATCGACATGACTGCCGGAAGCGGACATGCTGGCCATAATGGAGAACAAGGCTCTGTGCTGTTCGATATAGAAGCATTCCGGCTTGATATATTCGAGCACTGTACCCAGCGAATCGGAATCAATCAGGATTGCGCCGAGAATGGTTTGTTCTGCATCAAGGCTGTAAGGCATGTTGATATGTTCAAAATCTGGCATAACAGTTCCCCTTTCCCTGAATAAAAGGCGGCTTTTAAGATGCCGCCTGTGTAATTATGCTTCGGTGACTTCAATGGTAACAGATGCAGAGATGCCGGTATACAGGCGGATTTCTGCGGAAAAAGTACCAAAGGCCTTAATATCGGATTTGAGTATAATTTTTTTCTTGTCAATTTTGCAATGGTGCTGTGTTTCGATTTCCTGAGCGATTTGTGCAGAGGTAACCGAGCCGAACAATCTGCTTCCTGTACCGGCTTTTGCAGTGATGGTGACAGTTTTGCCGTCAATAATTTTCCTGATGTCTTCAGCATTTTGTTTTTCGACATCTTTTTTATGCTGTGCAGAGGCCTGCTGTCCCTGTAATTTATTGATATTTTCGGGGGTAGCTTCTACGGCGAGGCCTTTTTTGAGGAGCATATTGCGGGCATAGCCGTCAGCGACTTCTTTGAGTTCGCCTTTTTTGGCAGAGCCTTTTACATCCTGAATAAAAATAACTTTCATAGTGGAAAACATCCTTTCTGGTAAGTAATATATAATTAAAAAAATTAATTATTCTGGTTTGGGAATATCTTCGGCAAGGACTTCGAGAAGGCGTTTTTTGGCTTCTCCGGGAGTAATGCCGGAAATCTGTGTTGCGGCCATAGTCTGGTGACCTCCTCCGCCAAGCTGTTCCATAATGACCTGAACATTGACTGCACCGAGCGACCGTGCGGAGATAGAAACAGAATCCTTGACGGCGTAGATGACAAAAGCGGCACTGACATGAGAGATGCTTAATAATTCATCCGCAGCCTGAGGCGCAACGAGGCGCACTTCGGGAGTATGTTCCGGAGCGACAGCGACAGCATGACAGCCGACAATTTCGGCGGAGCTGACAATTTCGGCACGGCTTTTATAAGTTTCGATAGAGCCGGAAAACAAGCCTTTTACTTTGACGGTATCTGCACCGATTTTTTTGAGGTAGGCAGCCGCTTCAAAAGTACGCACACCTGTGCGCATGACAAAATTTTTAGTATCGAGCATAATGCCGGAAAGCAGGCAGTCAGCACAGCAGGCATTAATTTCTTCCTGGAGCTTGAAATACTGGATTAATTCAGTTACCATTTCACAGGCCGAAGAAGCATAAGGTTCATGATGGAAGACAACAGCATTATCAACATAATTGATATTTTTTCTGTGGTGGTCAATCACAACAACCTGTTTAGAGGCCTGATATAATGCAGGACTTTCAAGAATGTCTTTGTTATGCGTATCGACAATAATCAGGAGTGTATCTTCGGTGATAGTATCAAGAGCCTGTTTCGGAGTAAGAAAGAGTTCTTTGCCGAGTTCTTCTTCTGCGATGGAAATGAGCTGTTTGGAAAGATTTTTGTCGGGGTCGACAACGACATTGACAGGGATTTCCATCAGTCTGACCGCACCGGCAAGACCGCAGGCTGCGCCGATGGAATCCAAATCGCCGAATCTGTGTCCCATGATATAGACATTGGAGCTGTTAAGAATAAGGTCTTGAATTGCGCCGGCGATAATTCTGGTTTTGGCTCTGGATTTTTTCTCAACGCCTTTGGAGACACCGCCGAAGAAGCGAAAACCGCTTTCTGTTTTGACAGCGGCTTGGTCACCGCCTCTGCCGAGAGCCATATCAAGGCACTGTGCGGCGAGGGCTTCACTTTCCTGCATACTGGATGCGCCGTGGCCGACACCGATGGAGAAGGTAAGGCAATTTTTCTCATCTGCACGGATATTTCTTGCTTCGTCCAGAATGCTGAATTTTTCGGCAATAAGTTGCTGTACATGTTCTTCTTCCAGCACTGCAAAGAACCTGTCGTTTTTGAGTCTTTTAAGAATGCCGTTAGTCTGGGAGATAAACTGTTCCAGCAGTTTTTCAAC
>JAFRMZ010000242.1 GCA_017430465.1 Oscillospiraceae bacterium | reverse complement strand
CCTGTTTTCATGATAGTATATCCTATTCAGGAGGTCTGTTATTTGTGACTGATTTTTTCAGATACCGGACGGCATAGATTCTGTTTCCGTACTCGGAGAGGGAAACAGGCTGATTTTCCTGATTCAGCGGGTCAATGCAGAGATAATTTTTCTTGTCACTGCCGATAATCAGAACATAATGATAACTGCCTGCACCGTGCATTCTGACCCGAACAGCCGGATAAATATGATTTCTGAGCAGTTCCGGAATCTCCTCATTTTCGAGACTGATTTCTGTATTGGTAAGCTTTTCCAGAACGTTCCATTGCAGATTACCTTCTTCGTCGTAGCCCTGATTGGCAGAAAGAAGCTGATTCAGTTCTTTCGGATTAATTTCCCAGATTTCCTGCATATTGAGGGCACAGGCGATGCATGTCACCAGACAGCCGGAATCCGACATCTGATAGGCAGAAGTTCCGAGGGTATCTTCTGCCCATTCCGGATTCTTCTGGGAATAATAAACAACATTATCCGGCAGAGTCATTTCCTCTGCCGGATGAACTGTCTCACTGTTCCGGAACAGATATACCGGAACTGTCACAATCAGAAATGCTGTCAGCAGAATGCCGATAAAAATTTTAAACTTCCGGCTTGCCATAAATCTGCTTAAAGAAACAGCTATACGAACCCGTATGACAAGCATTTCCGGTCTGTTCGACATTGACTAAGAGTGTATCATTATCGCAGTCAGCGAAGATAGAAACGACTTTCTGCAAATGTCCGCTGGTTGCGCCCTTGTTCCAGAGTTCCTGACGGGAACGACTCCAGTACCATGTATAGCCGGTTTCGAGTGTTTTTTTCAGGCTTTCTCTGTTCATGTAAGCGAGCATGAGCACCTGTTTGGTATTGACATCCACGGCGATTGCCGGAATCAGGTCACTTTTCTCGAAATATTTATCAAGTTCTGTAAAATTCATGATTTTTTCTCCTTCATGAAGATAATATTCTGCATCTGGTCTGCACTGCGCCGGAATCTTGTCAAAATTTTCTTTCAGAACCGGATAGGGGTCACCGCCGTACTGCAATAAATTCATTGCCTCATCAACGACATCAAGCGAATCATCAGAAACAATCACCTGTTCCAGTAATGTGAAAATCTCATCCCTGTAGGGCAGACTGTACCCGAACCACGGGTCAAGATACTTATCCAGACACAACAGAAGGCTTAATTTCTTTTCTGTATCCGTTCCGTTCAGGACTTCGGCAATGGCATTCAGCCCCGATTTGATAATATTTTCTTCATCATCAGAATAAGTAATTCTCATCTTAATTCCGCACGGCTGAATAAATCTGCAATCAGGCCGGCATCTTCGCAGGCATCTTTGAACGCAAGTGCAAAATCTGCTAGAGATTCAGCATCTTCGGAATACACAACAAACATATCCGCTTCGGAATCGAATTCAAAGCTGTCATCATCCCCCTCATAGACTTCGGCGAGGAAAATTTCTGCCAGAGCTTCCCAGTCGTAGCCATTGCCGACAAAGCCGTCATCGGCACGGACAGCGAACAAATCAGCGAGATAGCCGTTTCCGGCTTCCAGCATCAGGGAAGCCTGTTCTTCATCGGCTGAAAAACGGAACGGTTCAATTTTTCTCTGAAATTTCTCACTTGTAAAATCCATAATATATCCTCCTTATGTTGATTAAAAAATTATCATGTTCTGACAATAATATTTTTGATACGGCAGTCTGCCTTGACTTCTCCTACAGTCAGCTCTTTAAAATGGAATAAAGATGCCGCCAGTGCTGCGGAACAGTCTGTTTTCTGGAATGCTTCGGCAAAATGGCCGAGTTTTCCCGCACCTCCGCTTGCAATAACCGGAATTTTGACAGCATCCACAACGGCTTTGAGCATAGGCAAATCAAACCCCTTCTTGACACCGTCAGTATCAATGGAGTTCAGGCAGATTTCCCCTGCGCCGAGCTGTTCGATTTGTTTCACCCAGTCGAGCAGGTCGAGTTCCATGTCAATCCGGCCTCCGTTGATGAAAACAGTCCAGTTTCCGGCTTTTGTTTTTTTGGCATCAATGCCGACACAAATACACTGACTGCCGAAAATATCTGCACCGTCACGGATTAACTGCGGATTCTGCACCGCCTGCGAGTTGACAGAAACTTTATCTGCACCGGCTCTGAGGGTATCACGGATGTCATCGACCGTCTTGATACCTCCGCCGACTGTCAGCGGAACAAACACACGTTTTGCAGTTTCACGGACGACATCGAGCATCACGCCTCTGCCTTCATGGGAAGCTGTAATATCATAGAAAACAATTTCATCCGCACCCTGACGGTTATATTCGGCAGCGCACGCAACAGGGTCGCCGACTTCCTTGATGCCCTGAAAGTTCACACCTTTGACAACTTTACCATTCCGGACATCCAGACAAGGGATAATTCTCTTAGCGAGCATGATTCTCCTCCTTTCTGATTTTTATTTTCTTGTATAGTCTATGGCTTCTTTCAGATTTAAAGTACCCTGATACAGGGATTTCCCGCAGATTGTGCCATATAACCCCATACTGGCGCAGGCTTTAATATCTTCCATTGTGTGAACGCCTCCGCTTGCGACAATCTGACAGCCGACAGCATCATGTAGAGCCTTTAACTGTTCCTGATTCACACCGGAAAGTGTTCCGTCTTTGGAAATATCCGTGAAGATGATAGTCTCCACACCCATTTTCTGCATTTCTTTGGCAAGAGCGATATAATCCACCGTGGAAGCATCGAGCCAGCCTTCAACAGCGACAAAGCCGTTTTTGGCATCAATGCCGACAGCGATTTTTTCATGATATTCTTTCACGGCTAATTCGACAAGCTCCGGATTTTTCAGCGCAACAGAGCCGAGAATCACTCTGGATACCCCTCCGGAAAGATACATCTCGACCGTATCCAAATTCCGGATACCTCCGCCGACTTCGACTTTCAGGGATGTATGTTTTGCAACATCCAGAAAGATTTCTGTATTGACGGGCTTTGCATCTTTTGCGCCGTCAAGGTCAACCATGTGAATCCATTCCGCACCGGCCTGAACGAATCCCTGAGCAGTTTTCATATAATCTTCAGCGACTTTGTGAGCCGTTCCGTAATCACCCCGAACCAGTCTCACACAGTTTCCGTCTTTAATATCAATCGCAGGTAAAATAATCATAATCAAAAATTCCTTTATTATCTTTATAGAACATCTCAGAGATTTGCAAAATTTCTTAAAATCTGCAAACCGACTTCTCCGCTTTTTTCGGGGTGAAACTGCGCACCGAATACATATTTGTTATCCGTAATTAAAGCCGGAACTTTACCGCCATATTCAACCCATGCAGAGAGATTCTTCTCATCCTGACAAGTGGCCATATAGGAGTGAACAAAATACACATAGGCATCATCAGGAAGATTCTTCAATAACGGGCAGTCGTTCTGGATTTCGAGCTTATTCCAGCCCATGTGCGGAATGATTAAATCTTCTGCCGGAATCCGGTCAACCGTGCCGGAAATCAGGTTTAAGCCGTCACATTCTTCAAATTCATAGCTTTTCGATAACAGCATCTGCATCCCTAAGCAGATACCCAGAAACGGTTTTTTCTGCGCCTGTTCTTTCAGGACGGGAATCAGATTCTTGTTTCCGAGCATCTTCATGGCACTGGGAAACGCCCCTACACCGGGGAGCAGAATTTTATCAGCCTTTTCGATAACAGAAATATCATCAGTAAGCTGATTTTCGATTTCCAGATAATTCAGGGCATTCCGGACGCTGAAAATATTTCCTGCGCCGTAATCAATAATAGCAATCATCAGCCGAGCATTCCTTTCGTTGTGATAGTCTTTTCTGACGGAGCAGAAGCGATTCTCAAAGCGTGAGCCACGGCCTTATAGAGAGCTTCTGTCTTGTGATGGTCATTTTTTCCGTACATGACATTGCAGTGCAGAGTGATTCCGGCATTGAATGCAAATGCCCTCATGAATTCTTCTGT
>JAFRMZ010000241.1 GCA_017430465.1 Oscillospiraceae bacterium | reverse complement strand
CCCAGCTCTGTATGGATGAGGCAAGAAAAATCATTTCCGGCTCGCTGGGTGCTGAACCTGATACCATTTTATTCACTTCCGGCGCAACCGAAAGCAGTAACCTTGCATTGAGGGGTTCGGCTTCAGCCTACGGAAAACGAAAGAAGAAAATCATTACTTCCGCCGTGGAACATGCTTCTGTCCGGAGTACGCTCGATATTTTAGAACAGCAAGGTTTTGAAATCATCCGGATTCTGCCGGACGAAAACGGCAGATTTCAGGCAGATGATTTTATCAAAGCTGTTGATGAAAATACAGTCTTAATCAGCATGATGCTTGTCGAAAACGAAACCGGCAGAATTCTGCCAGTTCCGGAAGTGTTCCGGAGAATCCGGAAAAAATATCCGGATGTGATTCTGCATTGTGATTCTGTACAGGCATATATGAAGATTCCGGTTAAGATAAAAGAATTGCAGGCAGATTTAATTTCTCTCAGTGCGCATAAAATTCACGGTATCAAGGGAATCGGTGCATTATACATCCGGAAAGGAATCCGGCTGACACCCTTGCTTACAGGCGGAAAACAAGAAAAATCCATCCGTCCGGGGACAGAATCTGTTCCGCTGATTGCCGGATTCGGAGAAGCTGTCCGCCTGATGCAGAATACTATTCCGGAACGTTTGAAAAATATGCAGATAAAAAAAGATTATCTTCTGCATCTGTTGTCCGAAATGCCGGAAATCAGCATCAACAGCGATACGGACAAAAATTACAGTTCACCGTATATTGTGAATTTTTCTGTAAAGGGCATCCGTTCGGAAATCATGCTTCACTATCTGGAACAAAAAGAAATCTATGTTTCCAGTGGTTCGGCATGTTCCAAAGGTGCAAAAAGCGGAGTGCTGTCCGCCTATCATGTACCGGATACTCTTGCTGACTGTGCCATTCGTGTGAGCTTTTCAGAAGATACAACGATGCATGAATTATGTGCCTTGACACAGGCAATCGCAGAAGGACAGAGAAATCTGATTCATAAAAAGGAGTAAAGTGATGAAAAACTCAAAAATTGATAACGGAAATACATTTGACTGGGGAAAAACTTCTCAGGATTATGCAAAATACCGTGATATTTATCCGGAAGTCTTTTATCAGAAGATTCTGAAAAGAAATATCGGCACAGCCGGACAGAAAATTCTTGACTTGGGAACAGGGACAGGGGTGCTTCCTCGGAATTTGTATCAATACGGAGCAGAATGGACGGGCATTGACGTTTCAGAAAATCAGATTGCACAGGCGAAACGATTGGCAGGACAGCAGAATATGAAAATTAATTTTCAGGCAGTTCCGGCAGAAAAAGCCGGCTTTCCGGAAAATACTTTTGATGCGGTAACTGCATGTCAGTGTTTCTGGTATTTCAATCCGGAAGTGCTCATGCCAGTTCTGCAAAAGATTATGAAGCCGGACAGCAGACTGCTTCTGCTTCAGATGATGTGGCTTCCGTTTGAAGATGCACTTGCTCAGGCAAGTGAAAATCTGGTACTGAAATATAATCCGCAATGGACTGGGGCAGGTGAGAAACGGCATCCTGTTTATGTAGATGAAAAAGTTCTGAAATATGCTGAACTTGTTTTTCATGAAGAATGCGCTGTACAAGTTCCGTTTACCCGTGAAGCATGGCACGGCAGAATGAAAGCTTGCAGAGGTGTCGGAGCATCGCTTTCCGGAACAGCTCTCGCTGACTGGGAACAGGAACATCTTGCTATGCTGAAGCAAAATGCACCGGAACATTTTGAAATTCTGCATTATATTGCAATGGCAGAATTAAAAATCAAAAAATAAATCAGAAAGGATTCTATCACATTATGAAAGAAATTATTTTAGTCAAATACGGAGAAATGGCACTCAAAGGCCAGAATAAATACAGCTTTGAAGATATTTTATTCAAGAATATCAAATTTCGCCTGAAACCGATGGGGAAATTCAAGTACAGTTCGGCGCAGTCCACAATTTATATCGAACCGGATGAGGAAACAATTGACCTTGACGAAGTTATCGAAAAATTAAAGAAAGTGTTCGGTATTGCTGCTATCTGCCGTGCCTGCGTGTGCGAAAAGGATTTTTCAGATATTCAGGCAAAAGCTGTTGAATATCTGAAAGAAACGCTTGAAGATGCTGAAAGCTTTAAAGTCGAAGCCAAGCGTGCTGATAAAAAATTCCCGATGAAATCGCCTGAAATCTGTATGGAACTAGGCGGTACTATCTGCGAAGCATTTCCGGAAATTTCTGTAGATGTTCATAATCCGGAAGTGACTGTCATTGTTGAAATCCGTGATACAAACGCTTATATTCATGCAGGCAGAATTAAAGGGGCTGGCGGACTGCCTGTCGGTTCAAGCGGAAAAGCTTTGCTGTTGCTTTCCGGCGGTATCGACAGTCCGGTAGCAGGCTATATGATGGCCAAAAGGGGAATTCACGTTTCTGCAATTCATTTTGTCAGCCCGCCTTATACTTCCGATAGGGCAAGAATTAAAGTAGAACAGCTTTGTCAGAAACTGACACCTTACTGCGGAGATATTCATTTTTACTGTGTTCCGTTCACGGAAATTCAGGAAGAATTAAAAAGAAGATGTCCCGAAGAATATTTCACTATCCTGATGCGCAGATTAATGATGATTATCGCACAGGAAATTGCCAAGAAAGAAGATGCTCTTGCGCTGATAACAGGGGAGAGTGTCGGACAGGTTGCCAGCCAGACAATGCAGGCAATGGTCTGCACAGATGCAGTTTGTAATTGTCCGGTATTCCGTCCGCTTATCGGGATGGATAAAACTGAAATTATCGAAATTTCAAGAAAAATTGATACATTTGATATTTCCGTTCAGCCTTATGAAGACTGCTGTACTGTATTTACGCCTCGGCATCCGAAAATCAGACCGCATCTTGAAGATGTCGAAAAAGCACAGGAAAAAGGTGATTTCGCTTCTATGATTGCCCAAGCTGTTGCGGATACTGAACTTAAAGTTTTCAAACACGCCGATGCTTGACATTTGTTGTTTCCTATGCTATACTTAATAAGTAAATAAAAATAACAGGTGGTGTATGCATGGCAGACAAAGAACAGTATGATAATTACAGCGCAATCAAAGACGCTTTGCAGAAACAGGAAAAATCTAAATCCAAATCTAAACCCCAACCATCCGCCGGAACTTCTCACAAAAAGAAAAAATCCGGAAAAAAGGGAAAATCCAAAAAGAAAAAAAGAAAAAAGCGCAGAACGCTCGGTCAGAGAATCGCCGGTCTGTTTCCTCAGCATGGTGACAGCGTTTTTGAAGTGTTCCGTAAAATGACATTTCTGGCATCTTCTATGGTGTTCATTGTCTGCCTTGTATTGATTGGCAAGTATTTTTGGGAAAATCATCAGAATGCCATTGTCGCTGAAGAAACACAGAGAATTCATGATTCTGTTGTAGAACCACAACGCAAAGACCCGATAATCATTTCTGATTCAGAAGAAACGCATGAAGAACGCTATGAACTCTTGGAGAGTGCCAAAAATCTTCTGGCTATCAATAAAGATGTCGTTGGCTATATCAGCATTCCGAACGAACCGAAAATTGCTTATCCGGTGTTGCAGAGAAAAAATCCCGATGACGGCAATTATTATTATCTGGATAAGAATATTAATCTGGAATATGCCAGAGCCGGTTCTATCTTCATGGACTACCGAAACTATTTTGATGATATGGTTGAAAATCTGGATGAGGGAGGAAATCCTGACGGCACTTACAGGCGTACTTTTGAGAACTCTCAGAATCTGGTTATTTACGGCCACAATATGCATGATTATTCCATGTTTGGTGCGCTGAAATATTATACCAATAATGAAAATTATTATGATGCACATCCGATTATTGAGCTGGAATCGAATTATATGAAATATCAATATAAAGTTTTCGGCATGATTATTGTGGATGTCGATGATGAGACAGAAACCAAATTTGACTACTGGAATACTATCAACTTTAAAGACGAGACGGAATTTTATGATTATGTCAATGAAATTAAACGCCGTACTATCCGTCTGACAAACGTGGATATTCAATACGGTGACCAGCTTTTGACATTATCGACCTGCAACAGCACATTCACAGACGGACGCTTAGTTGTATTTGCACGTCTGCTCCGTGAAAATGAAGATTTATATGAAGGCTGTACCAGTACAGCAAATCCGAATGTCAAGTGGTCTAACAGCTATTATAAATGGCATAAGAACACCTATGACCCGGATGCAGAGTTTATTCCTTACGGATAAACTCTGCAAGCAAATTCCAATGAAAGAAGGATACCCCATGACTTCAAGAAGAAAAAAATTAATCACAGGTACAATTTCCACTGTTATGCTGACGGCAGTTGCTTCTGCCTGCTTGTTCAGTACTGTCGGTGCAGAAACCGCAGATATTCCGGCCGAAAAAGTTTCCAGCGAAACAGTAAACCTTACCATTGCACAAGGGCCTTTCGGTACGCCCAACGGTGAAAGCGGTATGTCAAAATCTATGCGTCAGTATAACGGTGATTCTGTCGGCTGGATTAAAATCCCCGGCACAAAGGTCAATAATCCTCTTGTTCAGTGTGAAGACAATGATTTCTATTTGTCCATAGGATTCAATCATCAGCCTTATCGTGCAGGCACTGTCTTTATGGATTATCGGAATCTGTTCGGATTTGGTCAGGAAAACTGGTCTGATAATATTCTGCTGTATGGTCATAACATGGCCAATAACGAAATGTTCGGTTCACTTCGCAGATACCGTCAGGACTTAACTTATTATCAGAATAATCAGTTTATTGAGCTGGATTCCAATTATGAACACGCAACTTATGTTATCTGTGCGCTGCCTATTACTTACGGCGGTGCGGATGCTGACTGGCGTTACTGGGATATGGAAGAATTCAAAGATGAAGAAGAATTCAATACTTATATGAAATATGCCCGTGACCAGAGCGTTGCCAATATTACAAATGTAGATGTCAAGTATGGTGACAAACTTCTGACACTTTCTACCTGTTATTCCGATGAGGATAATTCCAGATTTCTTGTTATCGCAAGAAAGCTCCGTGATGAGGGCATCAAGAAATGGAATGGCACAACGGACTGGACAGCGATCACAGTTTACGGCATACTCAAAAATGAAAAATATGCCGGTGATGCGGTCTTGCAAAAAACCTATACGGTGGACTGTATTCTGCATAAACAGGTGAAGAACAACGGTGAAAAGGACAAGTATATTGTGTATGACTGCCACCCTGCCATCATCGGGCGTGATACTTATAACCGTGTT
>JAFRMZ010000240.1 GCA_017430465.1 Oscillospiraceae bacterium | reverse complement strand
CATATCATTATCTGATGACAAAACAAGAACACGCTCAGCCTTTGCAGTATGACCGTGTGCTGATGTCGCTCCGACAGCTCGGTGTGACCAGCAGTCCTGCACTCAATGCCTACCTGTTTGATAAAATATCCGGATGTGATTCTGATTTCTGGAAGGCAGATGAACAGAATCAGTATGTGCTTCTGAATTTCTGCTGGAAACTCGCCGGAAACAGCGAGAAGAAATATGATATTACAGAAAAAATGATTCTGAAACTGGAAAGCCTGCTGAAAGCTGAACCTGTTGACTGTACGGAACTTCAGGATTTCTGGAAAAATTTCCGGATGTATGCTCCGCCGGAACTGGAAAAATTAGTGCTGGATAATATTTTTGAATCCAATGAATCTATACAGGAATATCATCTGAAACTCAAAAATCAGACAGTTCCTGCGGTCGAACTGCTGTTTTCTGTTTTCTATGAAATGCTGAAAAATAACAGAATGCTGACTTTTGAACTGACAGAAGATGCTGAAAAATATTGTTTTCTGCTCCGGCTTCTGGTAATGTCCGCACAAAATAAAACTGCACTGGAACATATCTTTTCTCAGTTGAAATGTTCTGAACTTCTCATGTATCGTATTATTATGGACGGCGCAAAAATTCTGCACAATACCGCCGGTGGCGAACTGCTTATGACTTGGTGGGACTGCGCTCTTGATGCAGACGGATGTGAAATGTCAGAACTCTGCCAGAAACTGCGCACAGATACCAGAATGACACCGGAACTGACGGAACAACTGATAATTAACAGAATTCTGCGTTCGGGGACATGCCCTCCGGAACTGATGCAGATTCTGCTGAAAAACAAACAGGAAGACGATACCGGAAAAAGCATCTTCTGCGAATGGATTGCATATTCCAGAAAAAAACAGAATTTTCAGGAATTTGTCAGTATGATTCTGTATATCCGGAAATTCCGGTTTCCGGCAGAAATACAGAAAGATTTGCTGATGCAGACAGACATGGCTCTGCTCTGTTCCGAAAATGCCGGCTATGAATGCCTGACAGAACTGGAAGCATGGGCAAAATCCATTCACTGCCTTTCGCAGGATGCCGTTCTGCTCCGTGCCAAAAATCAGATTGCTATGAAAAATATATCAGAAAAGGAATTCTGCCAGACACTCTGCCATGTCGCAAAAGCACATACACCGTTTTTCAAAGAGTTTCTGAACTGGGAACTGTTTTCTGATATAATGCAGAAAGCTCTGAAATACCGCAGTCCGGATATTTATATTGCTCTGATAATGCTGTTCGATTTCGAGGAAACCAATGCAGAAACCAAAAAATATTGCAGACACTGCCTCCGGAAAATTATCGAAAACGGACGCACCCGTTCACAGCAGTTAGTCATGATGCTGGATATTTGCGAACTGTATACTACATCCGTCAAAACTGTAAGCGGTTATCAGGAAGAACAGGTCATAGAAGCACAGCATCTGATTAAAAAAGCATTCGCTTCTCTGTTGCCGGAATACTATAAAGCCGGCATGGAAGATACTCTGAAACGGCTCAGTAAAGAAGATACCCTTGCAAAAGCTGAACTTCTTTCCGTGATTCATAAAAAAATTCCGGAAAGTCAGAACAAGAAAAAAACATTCCTGTCCATTTTCAATAAAAATAAATAAGTAAAAGGAAAAGGAGAATCCCTTATGAGCGAACCTAAAAAAGTCTCCCGTGAAGAATATGACCAGATTAGAAATCATCTGGAACAGCGTTATGATTATGAGCACATGTCCGATGAGAAAAAAGAACAGTTCGATTCTGAATTAGAAAAACAGCTCCGGATTGATACATCTCAGGACAATACCGATGCAACAGACAATAACGACAGTGACGGCCACGATGTTCCGGAACGAAACGTAGATGACGAACTCCCTAAAACCGATAACGATGAACTCGATGACGAATATGATGCGGACGACAGTCGGGACGGTGAGGAGGCCGAACGCTGAAAGGACTGATGGAAAATGCCACAGAATCATAAAACAGGCCGTATGCCGATGCAGCCTGTCATGCCTCAGCCGGAACGTGCTTCTGTACCGTCTCCGCTTCCGCAGAGTCAGCCGAAACTTTCTGCACAGCAAAACCGCCCCCGTGAAATTCTGATGAATGAATCCCAGCTCCGGCAGTTGCAGTTCTATATGAATTCGGCTAACATGTATGTCAGCAGCAGACATCTGGAAATGCTTTCCCCTGTCAGAAATCCCAATGCACTGTATCATACAAAAGTACTACCGCTTAGTACAGAGAAAAAAGAAATTACAGAAGTCAGAGTTTACCGCATCTGTCAGATAATGTATCAGGAAGAAGAAAATTCTTTTGAAAAGCTTGCTACTGTCTATTCTGCTTTGAACAGCTTCGGATGTATCACCGCCATGATTCTGCACAGTGACGGTATCCGCACTGATTTGTATCTCTGTACCCGTCCCAGCAGTGCAGGAGAGATTGCCGGCAGTATTCTCACAATGAATCTGAAAGGCCAGTTCCCCGGATGCAAGATAGAAACGCTTTCTGCACCGGAAATTTCTGCACTGATGCGGAAATGTACCTTGCAGTCCCTGCCGGCAAACCGGAAAACAGTCCGTTCTGTCAGCATGATTCCCAGCAGGAGAGAAGCCGAAGTACAGCATGATAAAAGTTTCAGTGCGCAGGGCTATGAAAAATTTATTGATGCCATGCAAAAACAAAAATATACACTCGTAGTGCTTTCCCAGCCGGTCAGCCCGCAGGCTCTGGATGAAACCGTCAGCGGACTGGAAAATCTTTATACCTGCTTTTCTGCCTATGCCAAAGAAAGTGCAACGTATGCGGAATCTGAATCCGATGCCGTGAATTTTAACCTTTCTACTTCCATCGGGCATTCTGTTTCGGATTCTATCTCTCATTCGTTCGGAACAGCACATACAAACAGCATTTCTTACGGCAGAAGCGGAAACAACGGCATCGGCTTCGCAATTTCCGATGTGCATTTCAATCTCGGCGGAGGCAGTTCGTGGAATACCGGAAATGCTTCGACTGTCAGCAGGGGACAGGTGCAGGGAAATGTTCAGACAGAACAGCTCGGAAACGTTTCCGGAAGCGGAAATACTTTTACATCCGGAAAAAATCTGTCTCTTACTGTCACCCGTGATAATAAAGCCGTGGCAAATATGCTGATGCGGATTGATGAACATCTGAAACGAATTCAGACAAGTCAGACATTCGGCATGTGGAACTGCGCCTGCTATCTGATTACAGAAGATATTGCCTCCGCAACTATCGGCACAAGTACACTTTCTGCGCTGTTTTCAGGGGATTCCGCCTCTGCGCCCCGTGCCTATTACAATCAGTGGGACGGTGCGGAAGAACAGGAATTAAATCACGTTCTGGACTGGATAGGTTCTTTACAGCATCCTGAAATTGAACTGGAATTTTATCAGGAAAATGAGAAAAAAGAACGTGTTTCCGTCATGTGTCAGAAAGTCGTTCCGGCGATGATGGTCAGCGGAAAAGAAATTCCCATTCTGATGGGTCTGCCCAGAAAATCTGTTTCCGGCGTGGCAGTCGACCACATGGCAGAGTTCGGAAGAAATATTTCTGAAATATGGCGCAGAAATGTGAAACGGCCGATTCCGTTCGGGGAAATCTATCACATGGGGGAAAGCGATGAAGTGCCGGTATATCTGAATCTGGACAGTTTTGCATCACATTTGTTTATCTGCGGAGCATCCGGTTCAGGCAAAAGCAATACAACATATCATCTGCTGGAAGAACTGATACAGCACGGTGTTCCGTTTCTGGTGATTGAACCGGCTAAAGGCGAATATAAAAAAGAATTCGCCGGACTGAAAAATATTAATATTTTCACTGCGGATGAAACCAGTCACCGGACACTGCGCATCAATCCGTTTGAATTTCATGGAATTCACATACGGGAACATCTGGATAAAATTACAGAAGTCATCTGCGCCTGCTGGCCGTTATACGGCCCTATGCCCGGAATGCTGAAACAGGCTCTGGAAGAAGCCTATATCAGCCACGGCTGGGATTTGGAACACTCTGAACGGATTGTAAACCGTGGAAGCATCTTTCCGGTATTCAAAGATTTAGAATCCGCACTGGAACGCATTATTGAAAATTCTCCCTACTCCAAGCAGTCCAAGGGCGATTACAAGGGCGCACTGCTGAACCGTGTTTCTTCGCTTTCCAACGGATTCGCAGGACAGATTTTCGGCCATAGTAGCGGAATTTCAGAACAGGTTCTGTTCAATCAGAATACAATTGTTGATTTAAGCAGTATCGGCGCAGGCGAAACCAGAGGACTGATTATGGGTATTCTGATTATAAAGCTCAGAAATTTCCGGAAATTTGTATCTTCTGCACCAAACAGCCCGCTTGTGCATGTCACCGTGCTGGAAGAAGCACATCATATTCTGAAACGCTGTTCCAAAGAACAGACCGCAGATGCCGGAAATATACAGGGTACGGCGGTGGAGGGCATTTGTCAGTGCATTGCAGAAATGCGAAGTTCCGGCGAAGGATTTATGATTATCGACCAGTCGCCCAGCGCAGTGGATGAAACTGCAATCAAAAACACTGCCATCAAGATTGCAATGCGCCTGCCGGCTAAAGATGACTGCGAAATCATCGGAGCCTCCCTCAGTCTGGAAGAAAATCAGATTCGTGAACTCAGCCGGCTTCCTGTCGGTATGTCGGCAGTCTATCATGTCGGCTGGACAGATACTGTACTTGCCAAAATGGGAGATGTCTGGGATAACCGCTACAGAAAAACAGACCCGCAGGAACTCAGTGCCGTATCTTATGCCCGTCTGCAAGGCGTTCTGCTTCAGATGGTCTATAAAAATATTCTGTACCGAACGACAGAAAATATGATGCATGATATGGCAGAGGCCGTAAAATTTCTTTGTACTGTCAGCTCCAGAAACGGCAGGCCGACTCTGTCCCTGCCGGAAGCCAAATCGCAGGAACTGCTGAACGATATACAGATTTTTATGAACGAAAACGGAAAGTTTCTCAAAACCTGTACGCCCAGAGAAGCCATGAACTGCTTCGGAGAATTTGCCTTTCAGTTTCTTAAGCTGGAAAGCGTGTTCCGTATCTGCCGTCTGAACCGTGTAACCGGAAAAATGCTTCTCCCCTCAGAAACACTCTCCGAAAAAGAAAAAATGACAGTCCTGCAATGGGAAAAAGAACTGCGCAACGCAGTAATGCGCTATTTAATCATGCCGGAAACTTGTGACCCTTCCGGTGCTTACCGCTGGCCTCAGAAAGTCAGCGATGCGGAATATTTCTGGCCGGTCTACGGAAAAATTTTATCCTGCTATGCCCAGCGTCTGGAAACTCACCGGCTCTATGAATGCCGGTACAGCAATGCAGTGGAGTTTCTCATCAGCAGAAAGCATTTTGAACCAGTCAATCCGTCCAGAAAATGAGGTGAATTATCATGTTGCAGTTAGAAAACAGCGAAATCCGGCCGGAATATGACGAGGCCGACAACAGAACCGAACGGGAACAGGATGACCATTTTCAGGATACGTATCAGCTCAAGCCGAATGAATATTATGAAGTAAACGGATATTCCTATGAAACAGACCGTTACGGAAGAATTAAAGAATGCAGTGGTTCGCTTCATCTGGGAACGGATGAACGGCATCAGAGCCATCAGGCCAAGGCCGGAGGCGAGGACAGGCGGGAAACCGATGCCGGCGGTCATCTGATTGCCTACCGCTTTGAGGGTTCTGGCAAGGTGGACAATATTGTCGCAATGGATGCCCATCTGAATAAAAGTGAATATAAACAGCTCGAAAATACATGGAATAATGCGCTGGAACGGGGAGCATCCGTAGATGTGAATATCCGTTGCCGGTATCCGGCAGACAGTCAGCGACCAAGTGAATTTATTATCCGGTATACCATTACAGAAAAAGACGGCTCTGAAATCAATCAGGTGCGCCGTTTCAAAAACGAAGCCAAACAAGAATAATTTTTAGAAAAGAGGAGTTTCATTATGTCTGGAATCAGAGAAAATAAAGCACTGTTGCAGAGCAGTTTTCAGAAAATTGCTGATTTGCTTGTCCCGCATCTTCCCGAAGACTGGCATTGTCTGGTTATCGGTCAGTTCTATGCTTCAGAAAGTACGCTTCCCAGTCAGGTATTTTTCCTGAAATCAGCAGATGATTATTTCGACCTGCTCAAATATGCGTGGGAAACCAAGAAAACCGGTTTGGAAGATGCAATTCTGGATACTGCGGATGTTTTGCAGGAAATTCATGAACAGTGTACTGCACAAAAAGATGACTGGTCAGAAATGACGCTTGTCCTTATGTCGGACGGCCCGTTTCATGCTTATTTTGAATATGACGAAATTCCTGAATTTTCCGGTGATTTTCTTCTGGAATGGAAAAGCCGTTACCTCATGAATTGAAGGAGCAGAAATATGCATTTGTTTGTCTCTCCTTCCGACAGGCTGGTTTCTGCTATCGAGGCACATCAGAACAGCCTGCAGTTCGATACTGCTTCGTTTGTCTCGGCAGATGCCGTTTTTAAAAAAGCCATGCAGAAAGAACCCCGTCTGCTGGCATATCTGGAATCTTATGAGGGAAATTATATGACGCAGGGTATCCGGCGCAGTTATCAGATTATGATAAAATATGCGCCTGATGCGCCGTCTTCGGTTTCGGATGTGATTCTTGACAACGGAAGCTGGACACCTGCCGGACTCTGCGGAAAAGCTTCGCCGTTTCCTTTCAGAATGGTGACGAAAGCGCCTGACAGAATCGAAAAATTATTAAAACAGGAACTCGACAGATGGATTGCATCTTATGAGGGATTTTTAGGCTATCAGCTCTCCTGTATGCAGTTTGAAAAAATTTCGGAATATTATCTTCTGCATGTGAATTATGATTATATACTGGAAATTCCTCAGATAAGTGCTATGCGGACTTCTGCCGAAACGCAGGCAAGAGCTGTCTGGAAACAGATTCTTGGAAATGCTGAAATAGCACAGTTTGCTCTGCCGTTTCTGGCGTTCAGTTATCTGACGCAGGAATGCGCCTATGACCAGAGGGCATTTGATGAAGTAGCAGATAATCCGCATCAGAAGCCAACTGACCCCGTTCCGAGCCTTTCTTACGGCCCTCTGGTGCAGAAACGAGGTATCTGCGCCGGCTTTGCATGGGCATTCAAAAGAATGATGGATGTCAAAGGCATTCCCTGCCGGTGCGTGACAGGCTATCTCAAAGAAGACAAATCTGTCGGGCATATCTGGAATCTGGTACAGCTCAATGACGGAAGCTGGCAACATGTGGATGCAACAACCGGAATTCATCTGGACGGCGTGGATGTTTCCTGCTTTATGCTGACGGATAATCAGATGAAAGCAACGCATGAATGGGATACAGCATTGTATCCTGTTCCCGCACGTGGCGTGAACGGCACGTATGACCGTGTGGAACTGTATTTTTCCAGGAACGGCGCAAAATTCCTTTCTGATGGTGCGCAGAAAAAATATATGTTTCCGGATAATATCTATGAATAACAAATCAGCATAAACCGCATACGGCTTATGCTGATTTTTTCGTTTTTAATTCTGGTGCAGAAGTGCACGTTTCATCAGGCAGAAATCAAAAATAGTCAGTTTTCCGTCAGCATTGAAATCTGCTGTTTCCCAGTCGGCAAGACGGGCATCTGGAACGGCAAGAAGCCATTTCTGAAGCAGAATCAAATCGGCAGTATTGAAAACGCCGTCAGCGTTGACATCGCCTTTCCGGATTTCAGCCTGTTCATAAACGGCCGTGACAGTCATATCGCCCGAAAGAGATAATTCGGCAGAACTGCCGTATAATTTCCGCCCGTCAGATGTTTCCCAGTAAGCAAGCTGTTTTCCGTCCGCCGGCTCGGCATGGAGCATAACAGGATAATCAGAAAAATACTGTCCTTTCCATGTTCCGGATTCCGGAATGACGGTATTGATGCGGACAGTGCCCTGTTCCGTATCGTTTTCGACAGTAAGCGTGCAGAGCGTTCCGGACAGGCCGAGCACCTGTTTGGTATCCGAAACAACAGAAGCATACCGGCTGTGATAAAAATTCCGGATGCTGTTTTTTTCATCAGAATATGTTCGTTCTGCCATAGCACCGCCCGGCCAGTCCGGCCAGAAGCGATTATAAGTATCAATTGCAGTATCATGATAATCAGCATAGAATGCTTCAATCAAAGTATCAATTTTTTCGACAGCAAAGCAGGTGTTTGCAATATCCATGAAAGTCCGTGCAAACTGCTGACGGAACTGCTCATTCTGCAATGCACTGCGGAATAAATCCCGAAGGAAACAATCCTGATTCATCAGCAAATCAAATGTGTTCTGGTTTGCCTGACAACTGCCGTACAGACCGGTGCTGAATTCCGTATCGTACATGATAAAACGCCATCTGCCGTCTGCATAGCCGTTTCCGGCGGTTTTTTCCATGGATTTCCACAAAGCCATGTTATTACCGCCCCAGTCATTGTTGTTGATATAGATTTCTGCACTGACATAATCTGCAAAGCTCTGCATGTCCACTTGTTCTGTTAGTTGCTGATAAACCGCATCATCAGAGAAATCAGCCGTCTGAATCCAGTTCCATAACTGCTGGAATTCTTCCAGTCCGTCTGCATCGCCCTCGTCAAGTTCCTGATTCTTAATGATGCAGACATTCTTTTTCGGAACGCCGTAATGTGCATGAATAAAATCTTCGCTTAATTTTTCAGTAATTTCATACTGTAAACTGACACGCAAAATGCAAAAAATGAGAAAAGCCGAGAAAACCCGTTAAAAGGTGAGAAAAACCGCAAAAATGCCGAAAAAGCGTGAGATTGAAGTGAGAAAAAATGCAAAAACAAAAAGTTAATAAATTTAACTTGTCAAAAAGAAATCCCCTCTCGGAGTGCTGAAAAGCACTTTTTCAGAGAGGGGATTATTTTTTTGAAAAAAGCGTTTAACAACCGTTTAACAGCTTTTAAAAAATGTTTAAAAAGCGTTTAAATGGCTGTATTGCGTGTTTAACATTTTTTATTTTTAAAAGGCATATAAAATGGACAACCCAATAAAGTCTTCTGAAAATGATATGGAAATATGGAAACTAAATTGTGATGATATGGAAACTAGTTTCTATATCATTTTTATACAAGAAGTAATATTCGTAT
>JAFRMZ010000239.1 GCA_017430465.1 Oscillospiraceae bacterium | reverse complement strand
TTTAAGTGTACTTATCGACTAAGTACATTATAGCACATCAAAGTACACTTGTCAATAGTTTTTTGAAAATTTTTCAAAAAAATCAGGAAAGCTGAAATTCAGCCTTCCCGATGTGAGTTTTATTTTAATAAATCAGAATTTGTGCGAGAGACTGTAAAATGTACGCTTCCTAATATGTTTCCATTTGTCCGCATAGCATATTATAAAACCCAAATCGCTCATAAAACGGCTTCAAGCATTCTTCATAAACCACAGAAATCATGTAGATACGCTTTTCCTTCAGATGTTCAATCATTTTATCCATCAGGTCTGTGCCAATCCCTTTACCTTGATAATCCGGACAAACCATTAAATCCTGAATGTACGCATCTGTTACGCCATTTGATACACTATCAATATATCCAATCAGCTTATCATCGTCATAAACTGCAATATGATAATACGATGTCATCAAGGGGTTTTTATACTCTCTTTCCATCCTGTTCCAGCCCACGGATTCACGCAAATCCGCCAATGCTTTTACAGACACTTTTTCATTGAATTTATAAATCATTATCTTTTTCCTCATCGTAGAATATTTATATCATTAAATTCCGATTTTATATCACATAGAACCAAGATTCATCCTGTTCAAATTCGGACTGCTGAACAACAGGGTGAGCCTTTTCATCATATTTGTATCGTAATTCCTGATTCTTGATGCTGACTCTCGCACCAGCCGGAACGGATTTCGTAATAAACGCATTACCACCGATAACGGCATCTTTTCCGACAACCGTTTCTCCGCCGAGAATTGATGCGCCGGAATAGATTGTTACATTATCCTCAATAGTAGGATGACGCTTCTTGCTTTTCAGGCTCTGACCGCCCCTTGTCGAAAGCGCACCGAGTGTTACACCCTGATAAATTTTGACTCTGCTCCCGATAACGGTCGTTTCTCCAATAACAATGCCTGTTCCGTGGTCGATGAAGAAATATTTTCCGATAGTCGCCCCCGGATGAATATCGATACCAGTTTTACTGTGCGCATGTTCCGTCATGATTCTGGGAATCATCGGAACACCAAGCACATGCAGTTCGTGAGCAATTCGATTCACAAAAATTGCATACAGCCCCGGATAGGAGTAAATAATTTCGGTCTTGTTATAGGCAGCAGGGTCGCCTTCAAAAGCGGCTTCAACATCGGTTTCAATATATTCACGGATTTTCGGAATGTTATCCAGAAAGGCAAGTGTCAGTTCCTGCGCTTTTCTGGTGACTTCGATTTCCGGTGCGATTTCATAAAGCGGGTCATACCGGAGTACAATCGAAATCTGCTTGACGAGTTTATAAATTACATCTTCCAGAAGCATGGAAGTCTGATTCCGGACTGTGTAAATCTTGACGGAATGGCTTCGGAAATAGCCGGGGAAAATAATTTTTTTCAGACTGTCAAGAATTTCTTCCAGAATGGCATTATCCGGCAAATCAAAATTCTTGATTTTATCAATAGTCCGGTCATTCCGATAATCCTTCAGGATGTTGTCAAGCGTCTGATGAATTTGTTCTTCAAAATTCTGCATAGATGAATCACCTCATTGATATTATAGCAGGTTATAACAGGAATGTCAATTTTTTCTGCCGAGATAGGTGCGAAGCTTTTCGATACTGTTTTTGGTATCGTGATAGCCAAGATAATATAAAGCTCCTAATTTCTCCATGTTCCCTTCAAGACGGCTGATGTCGATGTTCTGGGAAGGTGCAATCACAAAAACACGTTTCTGATATTCCAGCTTTAATAAAGCAAGGCATTGTTTGTTATAATTCTCATTGCTGGCAAGCAGGGAAGCAGCAAATTTCGGATAATCCCGATAAACAAAATGTTCAGGAGAAAATTTTTGTTCTTGTTTTACTGGTTTACGATAGCTTCGGGGACGGGTGCGGACAACTACAATATTCTTGAAATTTTGTTTCAAAGCCCATTCGTAGGGAATTTTACAGCTACATCCGCCGTCAAGATAGGGATGATTGCCAATTATGACCGGTTTCGAGACAAACGGCATGGACGAAGATGCTGCAATGACTTTAAAGAAATCTTCACCGGAATTTTTTTCAATGTATTCAGGCATTCCGGTATCCAGATTTGTAACCACTGCATAAAGCTGACGTTCGGCCGTGTGATAGCGTTTTTTATCTAAATCGGGAATAAAAGGCATTCTGCCAAAAAGAAAATCAAAACCGATGATGCCCTGATTTTTCATGATGGCTTTTCTGCCAACATAACGGCTGTCGTGGCGGTATCTGAGGTTGATGCGTGCGCTTCTGCCAATTTGTCCGGTAATGTAATTGACTGCATTCATAGAACCGGCAGAAACACCGACAGTACATCGAAAATTAATATCTGCTTCCATAAGGGCATCAAGAACGCCGTTGGTGTAAACTCCACGGAATGCACCGCCCTCCAGAACAAGACAGCCTTCGGTAATAGTATCCGAGGCTCTGCCTTGAGGCAGGCTGTCAATTCCGGAATATTTCTGTAATTTTTTCATAAATCATCCTTCCTTTCATCGAAATTATAATTCAAATTTTTTTCTGACAGTTTCTTCAATGCTGTCATATCCAAGTGTTTTATGCTGATATTCTGATAATATCACTTGAATTTCATAGGATTCTTTCTGATTGGCATACAAAATCCAGTCCGTGATATTTTCCTTTGTGATAAGACTGCTTTTTTCCAGAAGATACCGCACAGAAGATGTATCTTTCATGAGAATCAGAGAAGAAAACATCTGTTTCAGATTCTGGTGAACAAATTCAGACAAGAATTTATCTTCCGGCGATTTGCAGTAGCTCCGGAATAAATACTGATAAATCGAAGCTATCTGCGGAGTGATTAAGTCTTCTTCTGTTTTCTGTTCATACGGAGAAAGTGCCTTCATGATATGAAAAACAGCATCATCCGCTGTAGAAAAAACATCCAGTGCGCAGAACGCATCAACAGGAAACAAAATGCCCCGAAAAATAACATTTCGGAGTGCTGGACATTCCTGAAATGCATCACTGATATAGATAACTGTTTCCGGAATTGTAATTTCCTCCAAGGCAGAACAGCCCATAAAAGCCGATATTGAAATTTTTTCAACACCTTTTGGCAGAATGATTTTCTTCAGGCTGGTGCAATTGCTGAACATTTCAAGTGAAATTTCAGAAATTCCTTCTGCAATGCTGACACGTTTCAGATTATGACAGTTATCAAAAATAAATGCCCCCACTTTTTTGACTGTAGACGGAATTACCGCATATTCCAGATTTTCACATCCCCAGAAAGCATAGTTTTCAATCGTATTGACACCTTCCGGAATATGAATTCCTGTCAGATTCTTGCAGTAATGAAATGCACCGTTTTCAATTACTTTGACATCAGAAGGCAGAACAATATGTGTAAGACTCGAACAGCATCTGAACGATTCTGAACCGATTTTGGCGGAAGAAACCGGCATTCTGACTCTTTTCAGATTGTTGCAGTATAAAAAACATTCTGCCGGAACATCGCATTCCGTAGGCAGAACAGCTTCTTCCAGATAGGTACAGTTCCGGAAAATGCCTTTTCCAAGTTCCTTGACAGAAGAAAGATTTATGTTTTTCAGGTATTTGCAGTCCTGAAAGGCATAGTCTTCTATTTTTTCCAGACGTTCCGGAAATTTGATTTCTGTCAGTTTTTCGCATCCGGCGAAGGCCGATTCCCCGATAGAAACAAGGCTTTCCGGAAGTCTGACGGATTTCAGACGGTAACAGTTGCCGAATGCAGATTTTCCAATAATTTTAAGTCCCTCCGGAAGAACGATTTTTTCCAGATTCCGGAAGTTGTAAAACACCGAACCGGAAATGCTCCGGATGCCTTTGGGAAGCATCAGTTCACTTTCATAAGGAGAAATATGACATTCGACAAGAACTTCGTTTCTGATAACGAATTTTTCAGGCTGTGAGGGCGGTTTGACAGAAGAAAGCAGGTTCTGAACCAGAGAATATATTTTTTCTTTCATGCAATCAGCTCGTTTTCTGGAAAATTTTAATACTATATTATTATATACTATTTTGGTATACTTGTCAAATGCTATGATAAAATTCTCTGCTGTCACGGCAGAGGATTTTGCTCGTCATTCTCCGGCTGTGCAGTGACGGCATCGGGTGCGAT
>JAFRMZ010000238.1 GCA_017430465.1 Oscillospiraceae bacterium | reverse complement strand
TTATGCTGTCCAGAAAACTGAAATCAAATTGATTTTCCTGCGGTTCTATCTGCGACCATGAAAAAATTCCCAGACTGACGCAGTTGATATTTGCTTTTTTCATCAGGACAATATCTTTCTGCAATATGTCCGGATACGCTTTCCATTGTTCCGGATTGTAGTCTCCCCCGTGGAGTATATGCGGATATTTGGGTGTTGCGGGTATATGTCTCATAAATAAAAACCTCCGTTAATTATTTTTCGTCTTTTTGAACATTTTAACATATAAATAAGTTCAAGTGCAATAGGCAGATTCACCAAAAATTAAGCTTGATTTTAGGAACATTTGCCAGCCGATTCCGGTTTGACTTTTCCTGAAAAATCTGTTATAATAAAAGAACACAGAATTATATTCCGAAAGGAGTGAGCCGATGAAAGAAAAATTAAAAAAATGGCTCGGCATTGATAAGAAATCCCTCTATGTGCAGAATTATTTCTACGCAGTCAACATGCGAGCGAGCATCTATATGTCTGCTATTGTGATAGTTCTTGAAATCTGGATGATTTTGCATCTGACAAAAACTATTCTGGAACTCCCGCCCGGTATAGCAAAGCCGTTTGCCTATTATTTTCATAAATATTATCTAAATTATCTGGTGCTGATGGGTTCAGCAGGCTGTATGCTGACCTGTTCCCTGCGGTTTTTGAAAGGCCGTAAAGACAATTCTACAATCGGCACGGTTGTCAAATGGATTTTTTCATTTATCTGTATTTATTTCGGCCTGACGATTTCGTATAACGACTACGCCAAAGGCGAACAGATTCTCACGTTTCTGACAATGGAATTATTTGTTGTCTGCCTGCTGACATGGCGACCAGTCATATCATTCCTGATTCTGTCTAGTTCATATCTGATTTTTTATTTCCGGATTGATGCGCTTCCTCCGCCGAACGGTACGGAAATCGGCACGACTACAGCAACGCAGATTAACATGTTCACAATGTATCTTTCGACACTGATGTTTAGTTTTGCAAATTATAACAGAACGCTTCAGCAGGCTATGAAAGATGAAAATCTGGAAAAGCTCAACACGCATCTTGGCAATCTGAATGAGCATCTCAGCCGGATTTCTGTCGAAGATGAGCTTACAGGCATTCATAACATGCTGTATTTCCGGAACGAAGCAGAAAAACTTCTTGGTTACGTCACAACGGACAAAAGCAATATTATTTTCTTATTTTTCGATATTGAAAATTTCAAGTCCTACAACGAAAAATATGGTTTTCATGAAGGAAATGAATTGCTAATCAAAATTGCGCACATGATGGAAAATACATTTCAGGGTTCTCTGGTGTCACGCTATTCCGATGACCATTTTGTCGTACTGACTTCTTTTGAGGGATGCGAAGACAAAATAGAAACGCTTTCCCATGAAATCAAATGCTGTCAGGGCGAAGTACATCTTGATCTGAAATGCGGTGCATACCGTCCGGACGAATCCGAAACCGACCCTAGTCTTGCCTGCGACCGTGCCAGATTTGCCTGCAACAGCATCAAGAAACATTATGACTGCTGTTATCAGATTTATGACAAGTTGCTGGAAAACAGATTCCAGTTAAAGCAGTATATTGTCAATCATATTGATACGGCGATTGAAAACGGATATATCAAAGTATTTTATCAGCCGGTTGTCTCGACACAAAGCCGTGAAATCTGCGGACTGGAAGCCCTTGCCCGCTGGAAAGACCCTAACTACGGACTTCTGCCACCGGGTGCATTTATCGGGATTCTGGAAGAATACAGACTGATTCACAAGCTTGACCAGTGTATGATTGAGCTGGTCTGCAAGGACTATCAGTATGCACAAGAACATCATCTGCCGTTTGTGCCGGTATCGATGAATTTTTCAAGACTGGATTTCGAGGTCTGCGACATGTCAGATTTTGTTTCCAGAATGGCGGAAAATTATCATGTTCCGCATAACTTCTTGGATATTGAAATCACCGAGAGTGCACTCACCGAACAGCAGGAACTTTTGCAGAATGCTGTCAAAAATTTCCGGAATACAGGCTATAAAGTCTGGCTGGATGATTTTGGAAGCGGATATTCTTCCCTGAATGTGTTGAAAGACTATCAGTTTGATGTTCTCAAGATTGATATGAAATTTCTTTCCGGTTTTACAGACAACGAGAAAACAAAGCCGATTCTGACTAATATTGTGAATCTTTCCCGACAGCTTGGCATGGTTTCCCTGACCGAAGGCGTGGAAACCGAAGAACAATTTGTATTTCTGCGTTCTATCGGCTGTCATCGGGCGCAGGGCTATCTGTTCAGCAAGCCCATACCACTGGAAGAACTCCGGAACAAAATCGAAGCCGGAGAATTACAGATTGCATCAGAGTATCTTTCCGCACACTAAACAAAACAGCCTGAATTCCGGTTCAGGCTGTTTTTTCAGCATTTCATTTCAGAATTTCTTTTGCCTGCTGATAAAGGATGTCAGAAGCTTCTTCCGGTGTTTTCTTGTCATACAGTACGTCATTGCAGGCAGAAATAAAATCAGAAAGCATTTCTGCATTTTCCATAAACGGATGAATTTTAGAAAGTCTGGGATTTCCTTCCATTTTGAGACTTGCTTCATATTGCAGGCCGTTAAGCATATTTTCTTCTTCGAGGTAACCTCGTGCGGAAGCACTAAGCGGAACACCTTTTTCAATTCCCTGCAAGAGAGCCATTTCTCTGCTGTTAAGCAGGAAATCCAGCAGAGTTGCTGCTTCTTTCGGATGGTCTGTATTCACGCTGACGGCATACAGGCAAGCGGGCTTTGCATACCAGCCCTCACCGCTTTGCTCCGGTGAAAACGCTGTATAATCTGCCGGAATGACCGTATTCCCGTTTTCTATAGCTTTTTCCATATAATTTTTAGCATCGCTGACCCATGCCACCGTCCCGCCGTAGGTGCTGTTATCCAGATTCGGCCTCTCGAAATATTCGACCTGAGGCATGACTTTTTCCTGAATCATCCGGACATACAATTCCAGCATAATTTGAAATTCCGCAGGAGTAAAATTCAGCCTGTTATTTTCGTCAAGAATGGATTTTCCGGAAACCTGTTCAGCATAAGCGATAATATACAGCCATGTGGATTTATCTGCTCCGCTGATGGGGTAAATGCCGTCTTTTCTCATGACTTCCGCAGATTTGAACAAATCATCCCATGTTTCCGGCACGGGCAGATGATATTTTTCATAAACTGTCTGATTGATATACACTGTTTCGGTGTTCATGGCAATGGGAATGGCATTGAGGATACCGTTTTTTCTGCCGTAGTCCAGCATTTCTTCTGAAAAATTAGACAAATCCACATAATCCGATAATTTTTCAATATCATAATACCCTGTACCGTCCGCAGAATACTGACTCAGCCAACTGAAATTCACCTGCATGACATCGGCTTCTGTAGCAGAGAACATCTGCACACGGCTTCGGGCTTCATAGCCTGACCATTCGGAATAATTACATCTGACTTTGATTTCCGGATGAAGTTTTTCAAACTTCTGTACGGCATCGAGGGTATATTCTGTACGGGTATCATTGCCCCACCATGAAAGGGTAATTTCAGTTTGTTCATGCTGAGACTTGACAATTTGCCGGTGACTGCATCCGGTGAAAAGCAGTGTCAGACAGCAGAAAAACAGCAGACTACTCCGTTTGGGAATGGTTTTCATGCTGGTTCACCTCCTGTTCGGCAAGAATATGAGAAAAAAATGTATAAGTATCTTTTCCACGGTGTTTGGAGAAATAAAGAGCTTTATCCGCTTTTGCATACAAATCAGGGAATGTCCGGCCGTATTCCGGAGAAAATGCCACGCCGATGCTTGCAGAGATTTTATAATTTCCATCATCGCCGGTATAGTGATGGCGAAATCCTTCGCAGAGTTCCTCACATTTGGATTTGACATAATCCGGATAGGAAGCCTCTTTTCCGGTCGGCAGGGAGTTCATGAACACTGCAAACTCATCACCGCCAACTCTGCCGAGAAAATCGGCTTCCGGAAAGACTTCCCGCATCAGTGCGCCGATATCAGCCAGCACTTTATCTCCGCAGGCATGGCCAAGAGTATCGTTTACGCCTTTGAAGTTATCGACATCTATCAGAATCAGTGCATGATTTTCAAATGAAAGCGCATCGGCGAGGCGGTTGGCGGTATACTCCTCGAAAGAGAGTTTGTTCAGGATACCGGTTAGCTGGTCAACATGCGCCTTGGTATTCAGGTTAGAAACAATATCCGTAACGGGCTCAGCGAGCTTGACGGACATGAATGCGCCCATTCCTACTGCGAGCAGAGCAGCAAGAAATCCTATCATGTAGATATATAACTGCATCTGATTTTTTTCGCTGAGGATGATTTCTGTCGGCACGGAGCAGATAACATTCCATTCATCACCGCACGGATTGATGGCAACAAGATATTTTTCATCAATTACCGTAACAGAGCTCTGGCCTTGTATCCGTTCCAGAATATCGCTTGGGAGCTGTTTGCCGACCTCATAATTTTCGGTAGAATAAATCACATCATAGTTCTGATTTATCAGTCTGATTTTTGTCCCTTCGAGATTTTCCGGATTATCGAACACGCTTTCAAATTCCGAGGCATAGAACGAAATCACCAGCAAAGCATTTTCATGAATCTGCTTGACATAGTAGATTCTCTTGAAATTATCATGAAATCCTGTTGCCCAGCCGTCTTTTGTACGCTGACGGGATACAATACCGCTTAAATCCTGAAAAAGCCTGTCTCCCAGCATTGTGATTGTTCCGTTTGAGAGTTTTCCGACTGTATGATTATTTCTGTAAACAATTCCGTAATCGACAAAATTTTCCATAATACAGAGGCTGTAAAGCTTGTCGGAAATAATTTTTTCTGTACTGAGTGCTTCATACTCATCGTTATCGGCAGAGGTGGCATCATAAGTATAGGCTTCTTCTTCGGCAAAAGCCAGTGTGGCGATAGTTTCCATACGTGAAAGATAGCTGTCCATATTCAGTTTCATCTGCACGTTGAGCGAAGAAACCATCGTGCTGACTTGATTTGTCAATACAGTATCCGTCTTGGCGACTGCCAGTGCGGAGACAAGTGTCACTGTCGCAATGACTATCACGGCATAACTGAGTATCAGAGAAATTTTCAGCCGGCTGATTCTTTTTATATCTAATTTCTTTTTTTCTCTTTTTGCCATGAAGATACTCCTTTCCTGTTTCTTTCACATCTTGCATATATTTTCATTATAGCATATATTCATAAAAAAATCAATGTTTATTTTGTAAATAATTGCAGAAATGCAAAAAATACCTTGCGATTTTCTGCAAAGCATGTTATAATATTTTTTGAATAAACTCAAGAAAGGTATAGATTTTTATGATAACTATCCGAAAATATCTGCCATTGTTTCTCACTGTTTTAACCGTTGGACTGATGACAGGACTTTCTGAATTTTTTCAGAATCCGGAAATTATTTTTCCGGAACTTGCCGCCGTCACTGCCGGTGCACTGCATGTCCCCCACACCGCATGGCATGTCAGCAAATTCAGAATGCTGATTTTTATCACTCTCTGCGCAATGCTGGGAGTACTGATTGTACATTTTCTGCATATTCCGGCAGGAATTCAGCTTTGTATCGCCTTTTTTACTGCACAGATGATTTTTCTCTGTTCCAGAACGTCTTTTGCGCCGATGATTTCCGCACTTGTGCTTCCGGTGATGCTGAAAACAGATTCTGCTGTCTATCTGTTTTCGGCATTTGGTCTGACTTTGCTGGTGCTTCTTTGCAGAAGCTTTCTTGAAAAAATCAATCTTCTTCCGGAAATGCAGTATGAACCGTTTCCAAAACCTGACAAAACGGCATTTCTGCAAGCTTTATCGAGAACCTTCGCCGGCTGTCTGGTGATTCTTCCGGCAGTGCTTCTGGATATGCGCTTTCTCTGTGCACCGCCTCTGCTGGTTGCTTTTACAGAATTCTGCAAGCCTGATTCTCCGGCAGAACATCACAAATCCGAAATCTTTCTTCTGATGGCTGTCAGTGCCGTAACAGGTAGTCTCTGCCGGTATCTTCTGAACGTGCTGTTCTCCCTGCCGATGTGCTTTCCGGCAATGCTGACAATTTTCCTGATAATGCTGATAATGAAAAAAACCGGAAGAATTCTGCCTCCGGCGGCAGCAATTTCGATTCTGGCGTATTTGATTCCGGAATCACTTTTGTTCTGGTATCCGTTGCAGATTGCCGGAGGCACGCTGATTTTATTATTTTTATCTGATATATGCAGACAGAAAAAAGCAGTTCCGGCCTGACCGGAACTGCTTTTTTTAATCATCAAAATACAGGATTCTTCCTCCCAGTTCGTCAAAGACGTTCTGGAATACAGACTGTTTCATTGTCCGGTAATAACCGGTATTCGGGTCACTGTAAGTAATATGTTCGGCATCATGACCGCAAACCACAACGGCATGTTCACCGGACGGCCACTGCACGAATTCACCGGTTTCGTAATCGTACCAGCTTCGGCGGTAGGTGATGCCCTTATCCGGATTTGTACAGTACCAGACAACAACCGGTGTTCCCTGATTCAGAAGCGAAATGACTTCTGTCAGGGATGCGCCCTGCTTGGTATGCACACCATTTCGGAAAGCTACAGCAACAGCGGCCATCGGTCTGTTATAGACTCCGTAGGAATTGGAATCTTTCGGATTTCCGACAAATTCTCGTTCAGGATTTGCACCATAAAGCGTTGCACCGCTGGTATATGGCAACGGTCCTTTGGGAAGGACATTCACAATCTGTTCCATCGCAACATGTACATCATAATAATGCAGAAGCATACATAATGCTGCACTTTCGCATCCTGTCGGCCAGTCCGGATGCTGATTGAATGTCATCACCGAGAGCGAAACAGTTTCGGGGGTGTTGATTACTTTCTGTTTCAGCAGGCACAAATCAAAAATATTGACAGCATCATCATGATTCAAATCTGCTGTTTGGAACTGTGCCTGTGTGAACTGATTTTTTCCGTGCAGATATTTCTGCATCAGGATAACATCTTCTGTATTGACATTCCCATCATTGCTGACATCGCCCCAGAGTTCCGCCTTTGCCTGTACCGGACTTGCCAGCAGAAGAACAGATAACAGCAGGGCTGATAATTTATGTTTCATAGAATTGCAATTCCTCCTTTTATTGATAATAACGCTTTTCTGATACAAATGTGACAATTTTCTCAAAAAATACAGCAGAAATTCTGCTGTATTCTTTTTCAATTATATTATTCTGCTGGTGCTTCCTGATTTTCTTTCGCACTTTTCATCATACCCATGAATTGCAGACCGATGATAATCACACCGCCAATCACGAAAAAGACAAAACTGAATGTCGAAAAGCTTAACCGTTCTAGTCCTAATGGATTTTTATCCGCATCGGTGAGGGTTGTTGCGCCCATTGCTACCGGATAGAGCGAGCCTATCATCATGCCGATGATGAAAAATACTGTTGCACTTCTCCATTTTTCCAGAGCCGTTCGGATTAGGCGTACTATTGAAATAATTCCAATAATCACACCGATTCCGAACGTGAACAGTATCGGAATATATTGCAGATGCAGATGAAGGGTTTCTTTAATTGCACTGACAATGGGGATATACAGTCCGAAAATCAGCAGAAGGGTCGAACCGGAAATCCCCGGCAGAACCATTGCGCAGATAGCCACTGCTCCGGCAACAAAGACATAGGCATACGTTCCGATTCCGGCATTTTCAAGGGAAACGGCAGTATTTGTTCCGCCTGTTGTGAAGTATGTCAAAGCGAATACCCCGCCTGCGCCAAGAAGTATCATAAACATCGTCCATAGTTTCTGTTTCAGGCATTCACGCTCCTCGTAGATGACAACCGGAATTGCAAAAATAATAAATCCGATGAATAACGAAGAAATCTGATAGATATGCTTTTCAAAGACAGCCGTCAGCACCAGTACAGATGCCAGAAAACCTATCACCCATCCTGCACCTAATTTGATTAAGTATATCAGGTCTTTCTTTTTGGTTTCGAGATTTCCTGTCAGCAGGTCATTCAGCGAGCCGATGAAATTATCATAAAATCCCATTAAGAATGCCACTGTTCCGCCGGACACGCCCGGCACACTGTCTGCCAGTGCCATGCAAAAACCGTTAAACATTGTCATAATAAGCTGTTTTGCTTTCATGTCATTCTCGTCT
>JAFRMZ010000237.1 GCA_017430465.1 Oscillospiraceae bacterium | reverse complement strand
GGCAGTGCTGTCAATGCACTGGACTATAAAGAATATGACTATTCTCAGGCAGTGGATGTCTTCGATTCTACGCTTTCCACATTACAGGATTATGTTTCGACACTTTCTTCCAAAGACAACTCACGTTTCCGTGCAACATCCACAGGCTATACATTCTCTGACCTTTCGGAATCCATCGCTACTATCCGTGATGTTGACCTTGATGTAATTTCTTCTTACATCACTGTCAATACTGTTACCAAAGATAAAGACACTCTGCTTGCGTATTATAATTACAGAGTGGAAAACCTCAACCGTCAGAAGAAGATTTCTGAAGATGAACTCAAGACTGTAAAAGAAGCGATTGAACAGTATGAAAAAGATACTATCATCATCTACGGCGAAAAACAGGATACTTCCCAGTACACACAGGCTTCTGAAGAATATGACAGCCTGATTGACAGAAAAATTTCCGCTCAGAAAGCTGTTTCCAGCTATACGCAGAAAATCGATAAATATGAAAAGCGAATTTCTGAACTGAACGGCACAGCAGTCGCTTCTAAAGCAAAGATGGAAAAAGTAGAAAAGGAACTGGATGATTTAAATGCTAAAATCAATTCTCTGCTCGAAATGGTAAATCAGACAGCAGATGAATATTATGAAACAATTTATCTTGCAAATGCCTATAATATTTTAGTTCCTGCAAATACTTCTGGTTTAATTACTTTAAAGAGCATCCTTAAATCTGCAATTCCGATTTGTCTGATTTTAGAAGGTCTTATCTTTATCTTCTATGTCGGCATAGCATTTGTCAAAGCTCTGGTTGCTGAAAATGAATCCAGAACTGCAAAAGCCGTTTCTGATATTCCTGTCTTAAAAGAAAACACAGATTCTGTTGTTCAGGAAACGCCCGTTCAGGAAACTACTCCGAAAACATCCGAAAAAAAATAAAGTTTCATTCAAAAAAATCACAGTCCTTGCGGACTGTGATTTTTTATATTATTTTTCAAATATTTCGCCGAACTGTTCCAGAAGTGCTTCTGCAATTATCCGGCATCCTTCATCATCCGGATGTCCCCCGTAAAGCGATTCAGAAGAATTGTCAGGATTTTCCAGAAGAACTGCCCAGTCGAAAAAAGCACATCCCGTTTCTTCTGCAATTGCCGGAATTTTGGAATTCACTTCTGTCCGGACAGCTTCTGTCGCTTCATCGAAATCAAATGGCGGAAGATTAAACAAAATCACCTGACAGTCTGCTTTCTGTAATTCCTGAATCAGCATTTTGAGCCAGTTTTCTATTTCATCAGCAGAACTGGATGTTCTTTGTCCGTACTGTCCGACAGCCAAATCATTCGTTCCGAATGCAAGTGTTACTATATCGGCACTTTTGGCACGCTCTAACCAGTTTCCGCATAATACGGCATCACTCGCCCTTGCATATCCACAGCCGATATTCCAGACAGCATAATCACTTCCCAGATGTTCAGAAAGTTCCGCAACCCAAAAATTCTGTTCATAAGCCGTTGTTTCTGCGCCCTGTGTGATAGAATCCCCGAAACAGGCGATTTTCTTTCTGACCTCTCGTTTTGTTCCGATAAGCTGAGGCGCAGGCACATCCATATTATATTCCAGTGCACCATCTTCTTTCAGAATATAGGAATAAGCAAGCTCTGTCATTCTGATACAAGGAATATCTTCACCGTCAAGCGTCCACTCCCAGACAAGATATTTTCCCTCCGGAACATCAATTGTAACAGCATCGCTGTGAAACACCTCATCAGGGGCGACAGATTTTTCCGGACTGCCGTCAAAGGTAATTTCTACAGGTGCTGAATCATCATCTGTATCCGGAGAAGATGCCGTCCAGACACGGGCTCTTATAATCTGATATGCGCCTCCGGATTTGCCGGCATAGGAATATCTTCCTCGTTCCCATGTAGAATCGACAGTATTTGAGAAATAGAACTGATATTCCAGCGTTCCGGCTTCTTCCACGGGGAAATACGTCCGGAATGTCACACCGTTTTTTGCATCGGTCATATAGTTACTGCCTGTTGAAATCACTGTATTTGAAACATAGCCGTCAAACAGATTCTTCTGCACTTCTGCGGAAATGATTTCAGATTCCGTCTGCATTTCGGCAAGGGCTTCGGTTTCGGATAATGCCGGAACTGTTTCTTTCTGTGCAGTTCCGGAACAGGCCGTCATCAGAAGCATGGAACAAAACAGCAGTGTACAGATTATTTTTTTCATATACATCTTCCCTTCTGGATATTTAATTTTATTATATCAGATTCCGGATTTCCTGTCAATAAAAATCAAAAAACTATGGACAAACTTTCAGAAATATGTTATACTGAAACTATCAGAAAGGAGTGTTTTTATGCAGAGAGAATCAGAAATTTCCCACTATCCGAAATGTCAGGCCATGATGCGCCGAATTGAAAAAAACAGTTCATTTCGGCTGAAATCCGCTGTATTTCTTCTTTTTCTGAACATTCCGCTGGAGATTATCCCGCTTACCAGCCGGCATGGGCTGGGGGTTATGGTCTTTGCTTTGCTTTATACTGTAGAAACACTGATTTCTTTTGTGTTTGCTGTTCCGGAAAAGCCTAATGTATGTATTATTTCTACTTTGCTGATTATACTGGGAATCATCGGCAACTGGCTTTCTCTGGTTTTTGGAATTTCGTTGCTTCTGCTTCTGATGTGGGTGATTCAGGATTATAAAAAACTAAAATGGCTGAAAGAACAGTCCGGTTATCCGCATTTCAGCGAACGCTTTGATGAGCAGATGCAGAAATTCGGAAAAGACTATCAGCCGGAACATGCGCTTGAACATGTTCCGGATACCGAAATGAAAGATATTTCTGAAGCAACTTTGGCTGAATATGTTCCCAGTTCTGCACAGAATATCGAAATGCCCGATATTCCTGAATTTTCTGAAAGGACGGATTTTCATGAATGATACTTCCCATTACGGAAAATGCCGTGAAATACTACATAAAATCCACCGGCATAATACTGCCCGTACTGCTGTGGCAATTGTTTCACTTATCCTGAACTGCTGGTATGTTCTAATTATCACAACGGAACAGACCGGTATTCTGACTACTGTATTTGCGTTGATTTATACAATGGAACTTCTGATTGCTTTGCTTTTTTCTTCTCCGGAACATCCCAGAATCAGTCTGATTTCAACAGTGTTGACCGTTTTTGGCATGATTAGTGAATGGCTTCAGCCATCGTTTGGAATTATTTTTCTGATACTTCTGGCGGTCATCATTCCGGACAGAAAAAAATTAATCTGGACGAAGGAACAGTCCGGCTATCCATATTTCAGCGAATATCTTGACGAAAAATTCCAGAATTCCCGTACAGATTATCATCCGGAACAGCCGGAATCCGTTTCCGGCGAAACCATGCCGGAACTGTCAGATATACCGCCTGTCAAAAAATTCACCGGCACAAGAACCGGCTCTAATATGCCGGAACTTCCAGATTTTCTCAGAAAGGAGTGATTCGCATCATGCATGATACTTCTCACTATGACAAATGCCGGACACTCATGAATGTTCATAAAACACATCATCAGAAAAGAGTTCTTATTTTTTCACTTCTGACTTTGATGAATATGTATTTTTCTATTACTTTGCCGATTACGCATAATTTAAGTCTGCTTTACGGAACGGCTGCTTATGGCCTGATATTTGGTACATTTTCAATTCTGTATTCTGCCGGCATTCTGACCCTGATATTCTTCGCCACACCGGAAAAGCCAAAACTTCTGCTTTTAGCTGGACTGCTGACCATCCTCGGCATGATAATCGGGATTGTTAATCTGTTTATCGGCATCGCTATGCTGATTGTCTGCGTTTCGCAGATTCCCGATTCCAAACAGGCCGTCTGGATTCAGAAGCAGGAAGGCTACCCGTATTTTAACGAACGTTTTGACGAACAGATGCAGTATTTCGGAAAAGAATATCAGCCTGACCATGCATTCGATAATCTTCATACTGCCGAAATGCTTGATATGCCTGAAGAAGGCTCACCGGATTTCACTGTCAGCCCCAAAGACAAAATGCCCGAAATCCCCGATATTCCTGATGATATTTTATAATCATAACCAAAGCAAGAAAGGATTTTTACTATGAAAATGAGAAAATTACTCGCCTCACTCACCGCAGGCACACTCACCGCCTGCATGATTTCTTCTCTCGCCGTATCCCCCGAAGAAGAACAAGTTCAGAAACTCCGTGTCATGCCGTTAGGCGATTCGATTACGGACGGATTTACACAAGACCCTGTCAACGGCTATCGCCTGACACTCTGGAATCTGCTCAAAGAAAACGGCTATACTGACGGCATCGACTTTGTAGGCCCTAACGGCCTTGACAGCACCGTCTGGGACAGCGAAAACGGCAGTGATATGAATCATGCAGGCTATTCCGGTTATGCTATCGCCGATATTCCGAATCAGCGTTCCGGAATTTATAATTTTTCCGACTGGCTTATGCAGGAATATCCTGCGGATGTCGTCATGCTCCAGATTGGTACAAACGATATTCTTTCCAGTGCCCTTGACGGCATGGATGAAAGATTAGAATTATTAGTCGATACGATTCTGACTTATATTCCCGAAGATGGTCTTCTGTATGTATCGACAATCCCCTATATGGATGCTGATGTCACAAACTATACAGATGCCTATACTGTTGAGGAAATGGACAAGGCTGTCGATGACTATAACGCTCAGATTCGTGAAATCGTTTCCAGAAAACAGGCAGAAGGCAAGCCTATCGCTCAGGCAGATATTAATTCCGTCCTGACAAAAGCTGATTTATTGGACGGCGTTCACCCCAGTGCGACAGGCTATGAAAAAATGGGTCAGTACTGGTACGGCAAATTGACAGAATACATCAACAGTCAGTCTGAAACACCTACAGAAACAGAAGAAATTACAGAATCTGAAACTGACATCGTTCCGATAGTTCCGGAAGTCGTTCCTGGTGATGTCAATTTGGATAATACTGTAAATTTACAGGATATCATCTTATTGCAGAAATATCTGCTTGGAAAAGCTTTCCTCACCAGTACAGCTTTCTACAATCAGGCAGATTTGAATCAGGACGGAAAAGTGAATATCTATGATTTGATTCTGCTGAAAAAAGAGCTTCTGAAAGATGTTATCTTCATTGATGACCCCTCGGTATAAATTATGAAATATAAAGCTATCAGAGCCGTTTATGATGATGATACTGTCAGAGTCTATCAGGCATACTGCCCGGCCATCGCTGAAGAAGCCGTCCGGCTCGGCACGTTCGGAAGCCGGTTCAAACTCACAAGAATGACTTGGATTAAGCCTTCTTTTCTATGGGCAATGTATCGTTCCGGCTGGGCAACAAAGGAAAATCAGGAACGAATTCTTGCAATCGACATCAAAAGAGAGGCTTTTGATTATCTGGTTCAGAATGCCGTTGCTTCCAGTTATTCCGAAGACATGGGCGTTTCCCGTCCGGAATGGCAAAAACAGATTCTGACTTCTGATATTCGGGTGCAGTTCGACCCTGAACGGGATATTCACGGCAATCCGCTGGAATACCGTTCGATTCAGATAGGTATCCGTGGCGATGCCGTCAGGAAATTCGTTTCTGACTGGATTGTCAGAATTCAGGATATTACTGATTATGTCACAGATTTGAAAAGTCGGAAAGAACACAATGAAGATATTACTCCTCTGCTCCCTCCGGAAAGGCTTTATCCTGATGAATTCAAAAAGATGTTAATGTCCGAAAAAGAATTCAAAGAAAAATTAAAAGCAGACGGCCATACAGAAGAAGCGATTGCATCCGCAGTGAAACTTTATTGGAAAGCGCAGAAAATCGGAATTGATGTTACTGAACATTATGATAAATACTTTGGAAAAACAACAATTTTTAGAGATTAATCCCTCTGAAAAATAACAAAGGATATACCGCACATGAAGGAAGAACTACTTGCTTATGCACTCCTTTCGGATTCCGGCTTTGATACCAGACAAATCTTTGAAGAACGATTAAATCAATTATTTCTGGAACATCCAGAAATAGATTATGATTTGCTCGAAATGGAATGTCTTTCCATTCTGGATGCAATGGCTTATCTGCGCCGAAATTTCAATTATCAGACAATGAATCAGGAAAGTTTGCAGAAACATCTGATTCTGACCCTGAAAGAATTCTATCTGCAAATGCCGTTTATGGAATTTGCGCAGAAAATCGCTGAATTATGGGATATTCTGCCGTTTCATACCAGTCAGGAAGATTCGCCTTTTTATACGACTTATGATTTCTGGACTTTGTTCATCAGCAAAGATTTCAATTCATTAAAACAGAACATTGAAAATTTAGTATTCTATTATGACAGGAAAAGCCATCCCCTGAAAGAATAACTCTTTCAGGGGAGTGTACTTACAGGCAAATTTTTACATGATACATTTCCAGCCAGTAATCCAATTGGAGAAAATAGGCTATCGTCTGCGGTTTTGTCATGAGTTGACCATAAAACTGAACATTATCATTTCCATACATGAGCTGTTCAAGAGCTTCCTTCCGGATGATTTGCAGAATCGGCGCATCCGGAACAGAAATTCTGTCTTCCAGCAGTCTGGTAACTGCTTCCAGATAGTTCGGATTGTGTGTTTTTGGATAGGGGCTTTTTTTGCGCCAGAGAATTTCATCAGGAAGATAGTCTTTCATTGCTTCCCGAAGCAGTCCTTTTTCATACCCTTTATACTCTTTGAATTCCCATGGAATATTATACAGATACTGTGCCAGCCGATAATCACAGAACGGAACTCGTACTTCCAGCGCATTCCACATGCTCATGCGGTCTTTGCGGTCACGGAGTGATACAAAAGAAAAATCTGATTTCAGAAAAAGTCCTGTAGTTTAAGATAACTATGGTGAGAAAAAGTCAGTTTTCAGAGCCGGCTTTACCATGCCGAAAGACCGCAGATATGCATATAATTTTCACTGACAGGATATTTCTGGAATATACAAAAATATCCGGTATTCCTTTGAAGTTGTTGTGTATTCTTTTGTTTTAAACTGATATTTTGTGAAACAAGCACAAAAAAATCTGTTTAAATTAATATCATTCGCAAAAAGCCTTGACAAGGCCGATTTTTAATGTTATACTTAATATATGTGAAACAGCACTGTGTTTTTTTAGATACACTGCCAAAAAAGCATGTTTGATTCTGAAACGGAGAAAAACATTTTATGAACAATCAAGTAAAAATTATTATTGCAACACATAAAAAATATTCTATGCCAGATGACCCTATGTATATTTCCGTACATGTCGGCGCAGAAGGGAAAACTGATGAACAGGGCAATCCGCTGGATTTGGGCTATGTGAAAGATAATACCGGCGAAAATATTTCCGCAAAAAATAGTTCTTACTGTGAATTGACAGGGCTTTACTGGGCTTGGAAAAATCTCGATGCGGATTATATCGGCCTTGCGCATTACAGAAGACATTTTTCCTATCAAAAAAAAGGTACTTCTCCCATGGAAAATGTCCTGACATCAGATGAACTATTCCCCCTTCTGGAGAAGTATAAAATTTTTGTTCCTAAAAAGCGCAAATATTATATCGAATCGCTTTATTCTCATTATGCTCATACACATTATGCTGAACATCTTGATGAAACTCGCAAAGTCATTGCCGACCTGTTTCCGGATTATCTGAAACATTATGATGATGTTGTAAATCATACTTATGGCTACATGTTCAATATGATGATTATGCAGAAAACGCTGTTCGATGACTATTGTCAATGGCTGTTTGCGATTTTGTTTGAGCTGGAAAAACGAATTGATGCCAAAAATGCTGGTCTTTCTTCTTTTCAGAGCAGATTCTACGGGCGTGTAAGCGAAATTATCTTCAATGTCTGGCTTGCCCGCAAAATAGAAACACAGGAAGTTACACCTGCGCAAATCAAAGAATTGCCTTATATCTATATGGAGAAAATCAACTGGAACAGAAAAGTTCGTTCCTTTATCAAGGCAAAATTCATGCATAAGAAATATGAGGGGAGTTTTTAACCTGTCATGAACGAAAAACTTTCGGCTGTTCAGGCAGCTGTTCTTGAAAATATGAAATTGTTCGACCGTATCTGTCAGGAAAACGGTCTGAGATATTTTGCAACCGGCGGTACAGGACTGGGCATGGTCAGACATAAAGGCTTCATCCCGTGGGATGACGATGCAGATTTATCCATGCCACGTGCAGATTTTGAAAAACTGAAAACAGTCACCCTTCCGGAAGGCTTTATTCTGAAAGAACGGCCGGAGTATCTCAAAAGCATGAATTTTATCAATACACATAAAAAAATCAGAAGCAAGCTCCGTGAAGAAGCCGATAATCATGATTTTGAATTTGTCAGTGTCGATATTTTTCCGATGGACGGCGCTCCAGATAATAAATTCAAGAGAACACTGCATGTGTATAAATGGCTTTATTATCTGCTTATGATTAAATTCAGTGAAATCGACAAAGTTGTAGAGCGCAATCAGCTTCTCAAGAAAAACAGAAAAAAGAAAGAAGCATTTCTCATAAAAGTCGGTGTATTTCTGAAGCCTGTTCTTCATCTGGACAGGGAAAAGCTGGAAGAAAAATTCTATCGGCATATCACAAAATATGATTATGACAAATCCAGCTATGTTGCCTGCTATATCGGGCGATACAGACAGAAAGAAATTGTGCCGATTGAATGTTTCGGCAAAGGCAAGCGTGTTCCGTTTGAGGACATGATGATTATGTCTCCGGACAAACCTGAAATTTATCTTTCCAGTATTTATGGGGATTTTATGAAACTTCCGCCGGAAAATCAGAGAGAAAGCCACAACTTCGATGATGTGGAAGACTGCTAATTACTACGATAAAGGGGAATACTATGAATATTGCTGTAATATTTGCTGGCGGCAGCGGAACAAGAATGAATGCCAAAGACAGGCCAAAACAGTTCCTTATGGTTCACGGCAAACCAATTATTGTGCATACAATTGAAATCTTCCAGAATCATCCCGACATTGACGGGATTGTTGTTTCCTGTATTGCCGACTGGACTGATTATATGGAAGAAATGAAATATCGCTACAGGCTTGATAAAATCGGCCGTATTGTACCAGGTGGCGAAACCGGTCAGCTTTCCATCTATAACGGACTCAAAACTGCTGCCGAATTATATGGCAGAAAAGATAACATCGTCCTGATTCACGATGGTGTCCGTCCACTGATTGACGAACAGACCATCACCATGAATATCGAATCCGTCCGGAAAAACGGTTCGGCTGTTACCTGCGCACCGGCTAAGGAAACTATTGTGCTCATAGAAGAAGATTCTGCCATCGGTGACGTTGTGCCGAGAAATCATTCCGTCATCGCCAAAGCACCTCAGAGCTTTTTCCTTGATGAAATCCTTTCCATGCAGGAAAGAGCTATTGCGGAAGGTCAGACAAATATGATTGATTCCTGTACCTTGATGCGCTACTATGGAAAGAAAATCTATACTGTCAACGGCAGTTATGAAAATATCAAAATTACTACGCCCGAAGATTTTTACACATTCAGAGCCATCTATGACGAAAGAGAAAACAGACAATTACTATAAAAACTGATTTGTCTTTTCTTTGCATCGGCTGTATCATTCAGAAAGGAAGCCGGAAGTATTTTATGAAACAAAAAGGCATGAAAATAGGCACTCTCAGCCTGAACATCAATACGGATGACTTGAATTACGGTGCAATGCTACATTCATGGGCATTTCAGCAAGTACTGAATCAAATCAATCCCAAAGGCAGAAACGAAATTATTGACTATATTCCGAACGTAGTGGAACATTTCAACAGTTCCCGTCCTGTTCTGTCTTATCTGAAAATGCATCGGTATACAAGTGCTGTGAAAATATCCCTTTCTTATTTTCCCTATCAGAAAAGAGCAAAAAAATTCCGGAGCTTTATCAATTCCAAAATGAAAGTATCCTCCGGAAAATATACTCACAGCACCATCGCCAAAGCAAAACTCGATTATAGCTGTCTGATTTGTGAAAGCGATGTTATCTGGAGTTCTACATTCTTCAACGGGGATTTTGATGAAACATTTTTCTTAGCTTTCCCCAATATGCAGGATAAGAAAAAAATTATCTATTCAGCAAGTATGGGCAACGGTAATTTTACAGAATCCGAAATGAAAAAATTCCGTTCTCTGGTTCAATATCCGGATGCCATCTCCTGTCGTGAAAGCTATGCGGCTGAGATTGTCAGAAAACAGACTGACCGTCCGGCAGTACATGTTGCTGACCCTGTACTGCTGCTCAAAAAAGAAGACTATGCCTGTCTGCTGAAAAAAAATTTTATAAAGAAGCCCTATCTTCTACTATATATCCCTGTCAATTATGATGATAAGATTCATCGTCTTGCAATGAATTATGCCAAGAAACACCATCTGGAAGTTATCGAAATTTCTTACTATACATGGCATAAATTCAGTCATCGGGTAATTTCCGATGCAGGCATTGAGGAATTTCTGACACTCATCAAAAATGCAAGTGCCGTATTTACCAGTTCATTCCATGCGGTTTGCTTTTCCATGCTGTTTCAGGTGCAGTTTTACGCATTTCAGCGGAAAACCGGCAGAAAAACGGAAGATATTCTGCAATATCTTGATTTAAGCAACAGATATTCCGGAACGGATGATTTTCGGGAACAGCCTCCGATTAACTATTCAGAAGTAACTGCTCATCTGGATACTTTTAGAAACCATTCACTCAATTGGCTCAGGCGAGCACTGGGAGAATCTGTATGATAAGTGTTATTATACCAATTTATAAAACATCCCCCGAACTGCTTGTAAGGTGTATCGCAAGCATTCAGCAGCAGGATGTTTCCGATTATGAAGTCATCATGATTGATGACGGCAGCTGTCAGCCGAAGCTGACGGCTGTTTTAAAAAATTATCTTTCAGATAAAAGATTCATTCTTCTGGAACAGGAAAATCAGGGCGTTTCTGCCACACGCAACAGAGGAATTTCTTCCGCAGGCGGAGAGTATATCACATTTGTAGATGCTGATGATACATTAGCGCCTTCTTTTTTTCGCAGAGCACTGGAAATCATGCAGAAAACCGATGCTGATGCCGTCATCGGCGGTATTTACATGTATGAAGGCGAAAAGAAAAATATCTGCACGATTTCTTCCGATAAAGTACTGACTTTTGAGGGCAGTCAGGTGAAAACCGTTCAGGATTACATGCTTTCGATGTCTTCTGCAGGCGAAAATAAGGTCTTATCCGGATTAAGACTCCGAGGTCCGTGGGGAAAACTGATTAGAAAAAAAGCCCTCACCGGGATTACATTTCAGACAAATCTGCCTGTTTATGAAGATACGGTCTTCAATGTCCGCCTGTTTCAGAACATGCAGAAAATCGCAGTAGATTATGAAATTTATTATCATTACTATATTGCTGAAGGTTCTGCCATGCGCCGATTTCGGCCGAATGGAATTCAGGAACAACTTGTTCTGGCCTCGGAATTAAATCAGATTTCTAAAGAAATTCCGGCATTACAGCCCGCCTGCGGTGTCTTCATGCTGACGGGCATCAAGAAACTGATTCACTGTACATTATACCATCAGGAAACTAAAACCGGAAGTTCGTATCCTGCTCTGAAACATTTTTTGACTGATGCATCTGTCTGTATACTTCTGGATTCTGTTACTGGTACGCATCAAAAACATTTAAGCCTGAAAGACAGCGTTTTTTTATTTATGTGCAGACATTGTATTCTTCTGCTTCATATACTGGTATCATCGGGGGTGATATAATTTATGATTATTACAGGAATCAATAAAAATCATCGTTTCAAGATGGAAGATGTCACACTTCTCCTGATAGTTCTGTATATGAATTTTTATACACTGTTCAGTAATCTTCTTCATCTAAGCAATATCAAGATAGTTGTGCCTTTGATGTTTCTGCTGTCAGTTACTTCGGTGCTGTTCGCAAGAGGCTATGTTATTCTGCATAAAAAAACATTTTCGCTATGTAGTTTCTGGATAATATTTCTGTTTTATCAGAGTGTCTGGCTCAATCTTGGGGAAGATAATCCCCTGATGATGTTCCGGCAGGCGATGTATTTTATTATCTGGTTTCACATTGCGCAAATTACAAAATGGAATCGTCGTATTATGCTGCTGATTTCCTCAGTCTGCTTCATCAATACGCTGGCCACGTTTGTATTTTTTGTAAAGCCGAGTTTATATAAGATTATGATAAGAATCTATGGCCGAAGTGTATCTGGTACATCCGGCGGAAGGACTGGATACCGTGCCGCACTAGCTGACCACTATTCTCAGAATGCTATCTTCATTTCGATGGCCGTATTGGCTGCTGCGTGTATTCTGCTGGCACTGCTGTCTAACAGAAACAAGTATCGCCGGCCGTTCAGAATCTACGGATGTATGTTTTTCCTGTCCGTTATCGCTTTGTTTCTGACTTCAAAAAGAGGCCCGCTGCTGTTCTGCGGTGTGGCCATTGTGATGATATATTTCCTGTCCGGCAAAAAAAATGTAGTAAAAAAAATTGTTATTTTTTGCCTTATTGGTATAGTAACAGTCGGTATCTTCCTTGTACTTGCAAAGTACATTCCAGAACTCTCCTATACGATAGAACGCTTTTCCGATTCCGGTGAAGATGGAAGTTCTCAGGAAAGAAAGGAAATGTGGAAACTCGCTATTAAAATGTTCAAAGAACATCCGATATTTGGAAATAAAACTTACAGTTACCGTCTGCAGTATGCCAAAACATTCGGTTCACGGTTCATGACACACGGAAATGAAGCCTATCAGAAATACCTGAACAGTCATGATGTCTTTTTACAAGTATTGGCAGAAAATGGCATTGTCGGTCTGATTTTGTTTGCTTTTGCCTACTTCCAAATGTTCTTCAGCAGTATCCGGACTTATTTTCTGGTCAGAGAAGTGGAATCTGATTACAAAATTGTTGCAGCTGCATTATTCTCCGTTGCCATTCAGATTTATTTCCTGTTTTACTGCATTACTGGCAACCCGATGTATGATATTTTTTATTTTTACTACTGTTGCGGTATGGGAATTAATCTGTCGCTGAGAGTAAGATATGAACCATTCTTCCAACTGAACAGAAAAATTCTGAAAAATCCTGTCATCAGTCTGCTGAGTTCCTTACATTACCAGAAAGGATAAACGAAAGGAAAGTTTTTAACATGCGCATTGGTATACTGACATTTCATGCGGCAGGAAATTATGGTGCTTTTCTACAGGCCTATTCCCTGCTTTCCGCCCTGAACGGATTGCAGGATACAGAGGCCAGAATCATCGACTATGTCTGCCCGCCTATCGAAGAAAATTATCTGCCGGAAAAATATCTGAAACGTAAAGGCAATCCAGTAAAAAATATACTTCTGTTTCTGCTTCGTTCTTCTGTCATGAAACAGCAGAATCAGATGTTTGCTGAAGCCCGCAGAAGAAACTATCAATATGATGCTGAGCGTGTCACCAGACAAACGCTTGAACAACTGAATTATGATTTCTATATTGTAGGTTCTGACCAAGTTTGGAACGAAGAACTGACAAACGGTGATAAAGTCTATTATCTTGATTTTGTAAAAGATAATTCCAAAAAGCTTTCTTATGCAGTCAGCATCGGAAATGATTCTGAACATCCTTTTTCAGAATCCGTTTCTGCGCTGATTCAGAAATTTTCTGCTATCTGCCTAAGAGAACAGAAAACAACGGAATTTATGAAACATCTGTTTCCAGACAAGGAAATTCATTGCTGTATCGACCCTGTATTTCTGACATCATCCCAGAAATGGCGCAAATTTTCTGCCCCCGTAAAAGACACGGAGAAATATATCCTGATTTTTGCGATGGGCAACGGAAAAACTGCTGATAAGATGGTGGATTTCGGCCGACAGTATGCTGCTGAAAATAACTGCCGCATTCTGTTCCTTTCCGACCAAGAAAAATGGTATAAGCATCGTGACCTCCGTCATCTTGTGAACATCACACCAGAACAGTTTGTCTGGCTGATTGACCATGCTGAAGCTGTTGTAACAAATTCTTTTCATGCAACAGCATTTTCAATTATTCTGAATAAAACATTTTTTGTAGAAACGGCCGTCAAGCGAAACGGCAGAATTTATGACCTTCTGGACAGATTCAGTCTTGCATCACAGGCACTGAAAGAAGGAAAAAAACTTACCCCAGAAACTGAGGCTATCCACTGGGAACTTGTCAATGAACGCATCCAGCACCAGAAAGATGCCGCATTTTCCTATCTGAACACCATACTGCACGGAAATAACGGCCGTTTTTGAAAGGAGCTGTCCATTGTGAGCCGAGAAAGTAAATTAGCAAAAAATACTGTCATCCTTGCTATCGGAACATTTTTGCCGAAACTTGCGTCTTTTGTAACGCTGCCCATTCTGACCGGCTGTTTGACACGGGAGGATTATGGTATCTACGACTTGATTGTCGTTATGTGTTCCCTGTTTCTGCCTGCCATTACGCTACAGATTCAGACAGCAGCATTCCGTTTCCTGATAGATGAACGCAAAAACAGAAAAGAAGTCAATTCGATTATTACAAACATCATGATTTTTCTGGTATGTGTTTCCGCAGTCGGCCTGTTGATATTATTCTTCTGTTTGTATAAAATTGATATGAACCTCCGGCTGATGATTTGCCTGTATTATATGTTTGATATTGTTGTCAATTCTTTCCGGCAGATTGTCAGAGGCCTTTCCTATAATCTAAAATATTCCATCAGTGCAATCATCAGTTCTGTATTTCAGTTGGTACTGGTTGTTCTTCTGGTATGGTATCAGAAGCACGGACTTATGGGAAGTATGATTGCTCTGGCAACAGCAGAATGCGCATCTGCGGTTTATTTGCTGTTCAGTACAAAATTGTATCAGTATTTTGACTTCAAGACACTTAGCTTGGCACAAATCAAAAAAATGCTTGCCTATTCATGGCCGATGGTGCCTAATAACATGTCCATGTGGGTAATGCGTATGTCTGATAGAGTCGTTGTTACGCTGTTCATGGGACTGACTGCAAATGCAGTCTATTCCGTTGCCAATAAGATTCCTCAGCTACTTAACATGGCACAGAATACGTTTGCTATGGCATGGCAGGAAAACGCTTCTATCGTTTCCAAAGATGAAGATGCTGACCGTTATTATTCCGATATGTTCCGCACGATGTTCGACTGTATGGCTGGATTACTGGGACTTATCATTGCCGCAAATCCGATTCTGTTCCTAATTCTGATACGTGGCGATTATGACGGAGCTTATATTCATATCCCAATTCTACTGATGTCTATGTTCTTCTACAGCATGTCTTCTTTTCTGGGAGGCATCTATGTCGCCTACATGAAAACCAAGAGTGTCGGCATTACTACTATGATAGCGGCAGTCGTCAATATTGTCATGGATATGGCACTGATTCACTTCATCGGTCTGTTTGCGGCATCCTGCTCCACACTTTTGAGCTTTATTCTGTTGTTCCTCTACAGATTAATAGATGTAAAAAAATATGTCAAACTGACTTATGACAAAAAGCATATTGCTGTCATGATTCTGATTATGACTGCTGAATGTGTGCTGGTTTCATTCCGCAGCACTCCCCTTGACTGTCTGAACGCACTCCTTGCTATTGTTTTTTTCTTTGCTACCAACCGTGCTCTGCTTCAGGCATTCACCAAAAAAGCGAAAGGAATACTGGTGAGAAAACATGAATGATACACAGGAACGTGCCCTTCCAGTTCTGTTTACCGAAAAAGAACATTGCTGCGGATGTTCCGCATGTTATGCTGTCTGTCCGAAGCATGCCATCGTCATGAAAACTGATGAAGAAGGTTTTCTGTATCCGGACGTGATACCAGAAAAATGTATCAGATGCTATCAGTGTATTCATGTCTGCATCTTCAAAGCTGACCAGAAGAAAAAAGGCTTCTTGAACTGAATAGGAGAGTCATCATATGAAGTTTCCGATAGTGTATGCAGTAAAGCATAAAGATATGAACATCCGTATGAATTCGCGGTCAGGCGGTATCTTCACCGCATTGTCTGATAAAATTCTTTCTGAAAACGGCGTTGTCTACGGCTGTATCCTGAATGAAGACTTTGAAGCCGTTCATGTCAGAGCCGAAACCGCAGAAGAACGTGATAAAATGCGAGGTTCAAAATATATACAGAGCAGTATGGGTGATACCTTCCATCATGTTGCAGAAGATTTAAAAAATGGCAGAAAAGTCCTGTTTTCAGGAACTTCCTGCCAGATTGCCGGACTAAAAGCTTTTCTCGGCAAAGCAGATACTGAACAGCTTCTTTGTGTAGATATTGTCTGTCATGGCGTTCCGAGTACGCTCGTTTGGAAAAAATATCTTGCATGGCAGGAACAGGAACATCACGGAAAAATAGTTTCTGTAGATTTCCGCAATAAAAAAGATTTCGGCTGGGCAGCACATGTGGAAACACTCACATTCAAAACAGAAGACGGTTCGGAAAAAAAAGTAAATGCTGATATTTTCAAAAGGATTTTTCTGGAACGAAATTCCATGCGTCCGGCTTGTTATCAATGCCCGTATAAGGACATCATGCATCCGGCGGATATTACTATTGCAGATTACTGGGGAATTGATAATGCTGTTCCGGATTTCAATGATGATAAGGGCGTCTCTCTGGTGCTGCTCAATCATGAAAAAAGCATTCAAATTTTTGAAGAACTGAAAGAAAATCTTGAATACAGAAATACTAGGATTGAAGACAGTATGCAACCCGCCCTGAAACAACCGTTTTCACGACCGGCTTCACGTCAGAAATTCTGGAATGATTTCCGCACCAAGCCATTTTCTTATATTGCCAAAACCTATGGTACACTTTCTTTTACACAGAAAATCAAGAGAAAGCTGAAAAAATATCTCAAAAAATAAATCAGAAAGGGCTGATTTGCGATGAATTCTCTTATGCAGTCATTACATCATACAAAAATTCTCATCACCGGTGCGACCGGCCTGATTGGCACAGCACTCGTTAGAGCCGTGCTCGATAACACGCAGGATACTGTCGTATTTGCACTTGTCAGAAACATAGAAAAAGCACAAAAACTGTTTTCTGATTGCGGTCAGAACAGACTGCATTTCCTTGTTTCGGATATTGCTGAACTCAAACCCGAAAATTTTGGAATCGAATATATCATTCATGCCGCAAGCCAGACTGCCAGCAAGGCTTTTGTGGATTGTCCCGTAGAAACTATCAATACTGCCTTCAAAGGTACTGCCGCTGTTCTGGAATTTGCCAGAGCAAATCCCGTAAAGAGCTTTGTCTATCTTTCCAGCATGGAAGTCTATGGCACACCGCTCACAGATGAAAAAATATCTGAAACACATGCCACAAATCTGGATACCATGCAGGTACGCACCTGCTATCCCGAAAGCAAAAGAATGTGTGAAAATCTTTGTGTTTCCTATCAAAGTGAATATGCCGTTCCCGTCCGGATTGTCCGCCTGACACAGACTTTCGGCGAAGGTGTCAGCTATTATGATGGCAGAGTATTCGCTGAATTTGCCAGATGCGCCATCGAAGGAAGAAATATTATCCTAAAAACCAAAGGCGAAACTAAACGCTGTTATCTTTCTCTGTCGGATGCTGTTTCTGCGGTGTTTACAGTGCTCCTGAAAGGCCAGGATGGCAATGCCTATAATGCCGCAAATGAAAGCACTTACTGTTCTATTTACGAAATGGCTGAACTTGTTGCAGAAACTTGCGCCAGCGGAAAAATCAAAGTCGTAATAGAAGAACAGCAGGATATTTCAAAATTTGGTTATGCGCCTGTTCTGAAAATGAATCTTTCTACTGAAAAACTCCGTGCACTCGGCTGGGAGGCTGAAATCAGTCTGCAAAAAATGTTCCGCATCATGATTGCTGATATGAAAAAATCTCGTATATCAGAATAAACATCTATTATTTTTATTTAAGGAGTGCTAACCATGATTCCGTATGATTATTTGATTGTCGGTGCCGGCCTTTATGGCGCAGTTTTCGCCCATGAAGCCAGAAAAGCCGGAAAAGCCGTTCTTGTGATTGACAAGCGTTCCAATATCGCTGGAAATGTTTATACTCAAGAAATTGAAGGGATTCATGTGCATCAGTATGGCGCACATATCTTTCATACCAATAATAAAGATGTCTGGGATTATATTACCCAGTTCGCAGAATTCAACCGCTTTACTAATTCTCCGATAGCTAATTATAAAGGTGAGTTATATTCCCTGCCATTCAACATGTATACATTCAATCAGATGTGGGGTGTGGTGACTCCCGAAGAAGCCGCCGCCAAAATCGAAGAACAGCGCAGAGAAATTACTGGTGAGCCAAAAAATCTCGAAGAACAGGCTATTTCTCTGGTTGGCCGCGATATTTATGAAAAACTTATCAAAGGATATACAGAAAAACAATGGGGGCGTGACTGCAAGGAACTTCCCAGTTTCATCATCAAGCGCCTGCCCGTCCGCCTGACTTTTGACAATAATTATTTCAACGCACTGTATCAGGGAATCCCCGTGGGCGGTTATACTCAAATGGTCGCCAATATGCTGAATGGTATCGAAGTCCGTCTCAATACAGACTATCTCGAACATAAGGCCGAACTGGATGCTCTCGCTGAAAAAGTGATTTATACCGGTGCGATTGATACTTATTTTGATTTCAAACTCGGCGCACTCGAATACAGAAGCGTCAGATTTGAAACTGAACTGCTTGACAAGCCTAATTTTCAGGGCAATGCTGCTGTCAATTACACCGACCATGAAACTCCATGGACACGCATTATCGAGCATAAGTGGTTTGAATTCGGAAAGGATAAAAACGGAAATGACCTTCCGAAAACAGTCATCAGTCGTGAATACTCCTCCGAATGGAAACTTGGCGATGAGCCTTATTATCCGGTGAATGATGAGAAAAACAGTGTTCTTTATGCTGAATATAAAAAACTTGCTGAAGCTGAAAAACATATCATTTTCGGCGGCCGTCTCGGAGAATATAAATATTACGATATGGATGCCGTCATTGCATCCGCACTCGACATGAGCCGGAAAGAACTTGTATGATAATTCAAGCCGTGTATTAGAGAATCAATCTAATATACGGCTTTTTATCTATCAGGAAATTTCTTCCGTCAGATATATTATTTCAAGTTTATCGTTCCAGACTCTCACTTCACGGACAAACAGCCGGATGATTTCTTTTTTCCGTTTGAGCGAAAAAGTTTCCCAATTTTCGAGACAAGCTGTTATTTTCTGTTCTGGATATTCTGCCATCTGAGTATATAACTGTATCATCTTTTGATGTAACTCCTTCTGCCGGATATGAATTTCTTTTAGCCGTTCATTAAACTGCTGAAGTAATTCTGTAAATTCACTATTCGTCATCGCAAGCATTTTGTCTGTCAGCTGATTTTCTTTCTGCCGAAGCTGTTCCAGTTCGATTTTCAGATACAGAATCTTATTCTGCTCATTCTGATTGGAAATCTCCGAAAACGGATAGCGTTTCAGATAAGCCATAAATTTTTGCTTTACCATTCGTTCGATGTCCCTGCATGTCAGAACAGTATTCCGTGCGTAGCAGATTTTCTGCTTGCGCCCTCCGCAACTGATATACTGTTTTCTGTTTCGCTGTCCGCTAATGACAGTCAAAGCATATCCGCAGTAACCGCATTTCATCATGCCGGAAAGCCAACTGTAAGAACCTTTTCCAGCGTTCCTGATTTGTCTGTTCTTATCGAGCTTTTTCTGAACCCGAAGCCATTGTTGCGAAGAAATCAGCCCTTCATGCCAGCCTAACTTGATATAATCTCCGGTCAAATCTGTAAATTTGCCTGTTGTCTTGGCATGGCCATAAACAGAACAGCCTCTCATACCGTCAAATTCCGTGATGTTATCAACAATTTCCGCACCTTTGTTCTTTAAGTAATCATAAACATCTGTATCTGCACGGACATATACTGGATTCCGCAGAATCCGGCTGATGCGCACATTCGACAGTGGTGCAGAAAGCCCGAATTTCTGATAATCCTGATTAATTTCTTTCACAATGCCCCCGATACTTGCGGACGGCTTCTCATATTGCTGATACAGAAATACAATCAGCGGAACGGTCTTCGGGTCGGATTCGAGTTTCTGCGTCCGGATGCCATCAATGAAATGAGGTACTTTCAAAAAGCCGATTGGCGCAATGCCTGAAACATAAAAACCTTGTTTCATTCTGGAATAAAACGCATCTCTGACACGTTGTTGTATTGTTTCACGTTCGAGCTGAGCGAATATCATCACGATGCCGAGCATCGCCCTGCCCATAGGTGTCGATGTATCGAAATCTTCGCTGATACTGGTGAATGTCACCTGATATGTCGAAAATTTTTCCGTAATGCCGGCAAAATCAGTCAGCGAACGGCTGATTCTGTCAAGCTTATAGACAATTACATGCTGAATCAGGCCGTTTTCTATATCACGCATGAGTGCCTGAAATGCAGGACGTTCCGTATTTGCTCCGCTATAGCCCTCATCCTGATAGATTCTGATTTCCTCATCCGGCGAAGTAATTCGCATCCGGCAAAGTTCTGTCTGCGTGACGAGGCTGACCGAATTTTCCTTTTCAACAGACTGGCGCACATAAATTGCTGTCATAGGTAATCATCTTCTTCCATCATGCGGATAAGCTGATTGGTTATACTGATACGAATGGAATATTTTTCTTCTTCTGTCAGTTCTGGAAATACAGTTATCACCTGTATTTCCTCTCCGGATGTTTCCGGCAGTAATTCGTTCTGTTTCAAAAAAATCCCTCCTTGCAGATTTCTATAAGAAATCTTATGCACAATGAGGGCATTTTCATGCAGATATTTTTCTTTTGTATCTCTGCATTCAAGGAGAGTCTGCATAAACCAGTCAACATTCAGGCGCATCATTTCTTTCATGCGCTTTTCCGTGCCGGACTCTCCGGCGAGCAGAGCAGTCTGCGCAAGGGTTGCCTGATATGCATTGTCAATATCATTTCTTTTTTGGAGTATATCCGCAATTTCTGGTTTTGCAAACTGCATTCTGTAAGCTGTGCTCTGCGACCAAGGAAATCCGTAAGCCATTCTGATTTCAGGGTCACGATACCACGGATACCCACCGAATAACTCATCGGCGCATTCTCCGGAAAGGGCTACTGTCACATGTTCCCGAATTTCTTTGCAGAATAGCAATAACGAAGCATCTACATCCGCCATGCCGGGAAGGTCACGTGCTGTTACAGCATCATACAGTGCCGAGGCAAGCTGAGGTGTGTCAATTACCGTCCAGTGATGTTCTGCATGAAGATATTTTTGCATTCTGCGGATGAAGTCCGGGTCGCTGTTCGGCTGAAATTTGCTTTTCCGGAAATATTTGTCATTATCCTGATAATCTACTGAAAAAGTATGCAGGATTTTTCCTTCTTTCCGGAATTCTCTTGCAGCAACGGATGAAATCAGGCTGGAATCCAGTCCGCCGGATAAAAAAGTTCCTATCGGCACATCGGAGACAAGCTGTCTTCGTATGGCATCTGTCAGCAGAAAACGGACATGTTCGGCCGTCTGCGCAAAATTTTCGGTATGTTCACGGGCTTCGAGATTCCAGTATCTGGAAATCTGCATATTATTTTCTTTTGTAAAAAAAGCGGAATGTGCCGGAAGCAGTTCTTTCATGCCACGGAACACACCGCATCCGGGAGTTCTTCCCGGTGCAAACAGCAATATCTGACTGATGCCGTTGCTGTCGATTTCATGCGGAACATCCGGATGTTCCAGAATTGCTTTCAGTTCCGAAGCAAAAATCAGGCCGGAATTTGTCTGATAATAAAACAGTGGTTTCACACCGATTCTGTCTCTTGCAAGGAATAGTCGCTGTTTCTTTTCCTCCCAGACGGCAAAGGCGAAAATTCCGTTGAATAATCTGACACATTCTGCGCCATAACAGATATATGCTTTCAGAACCACCTCTGTATCTGCATGAGTTGAAAAAACATAGCCTTGTTTTTCCAGATTTTTCCGGATTTCCTGCGTATTGTAGAGTTCGCCGTTATACACAACCGTATAAGTCTCGCCGTTTTCCGTGCACTGCATCGGCTGACGGCCGTTTTCGGGGTCGATAACTGCAAGACGGGTATGCACCAGAACAGCATGTTCTGTAAAATACATGCCGTTCTGGTCAGGTCCTCTCCGCCGAAGTACTTTCTGCATATTACGGGCTGTTTGTTCCTGCTGATGCAAATTCTGTTTCCAGTCAATCATACCAGCAATGCCACACATAATCTCACGCATCCTTTCAGAATCAAATTAAGATACTACATTCTATGAAATTTGACGAAAAATGTGTATGAAATTTAAATTTTTTATATATAATATGATAAAATACTTGACAAATTAAAAAAAATTGTGTAAAATAATTATATAAACCGCAACCAAATATTATAATAGAAGGAGAAAATTGCTATGTTAGACTTCAGAATTGCTACTTTTTTACAGCTCTGTGAAACTAAGAGTTACACCAAAACCGCAAAACTGCTGGACATCACCCAGCCATCCGTTACTCAGCACATTAAATATCTGCAAAGAAGATACCAATGCAAACTATTCAGCTATGAAGGAAAAACACTACGTCTGACTCCCGAAGGAGAATATTTGCGCCGGCAGGCCGAAGCTATGACTAAAATGAGTGCAAAAATTGTTGCTGATTTACAGCGTATGGGCGATAGTCGTCAGGCACTTCGTTTCGGCTATCCGGAAGAATTAGGCGAAACTGCCGCAGCCAAAATTCTGGCGCAAATTCTGAAACGGGAAAATGCTCCGGAAATCAGTCTGTATGTCAAGAAAACAGAAGAACTGCTGAACATGCTCGGAAACGGTCAGCTTGATTTCATTCTTGCAGACAGTATCAGCGAAGATGTACAGTTCACAAGCGAACCTGTCGGCGAAACAGCTTTCTGCTGTTATGCAGCTAAGAATCATGAAAAAGCTCTGGAAGCCATTTCCCAGCTTTTGCCGGAACGTCTGCTTATCAGTGAAAAAGGCACTGTTGACCGCAAAGTTCTGGAAGAAGTGCTTGCACAGCATAAACTCATGACAGATGAATTCCAGCGTATTATGACAGCAGGTACTTCTGTTTCTCTGCGTGAGCTGACTGCTGCCGGAATTGGTATTCAGTTCGCCTATGAAACCAGTATGCAGGGTATGGAAGACCGTGTTCAGAAACTGGATATTTCCAATTTCGATGAAAAGCGTTCTCTGGTCTTCCTGTACCAGAAAGAAAATCCCGAAGCCGAAAACTTTAAAGAATTTCTGGAAACTTTCCGGAACGCATGGAACAAAAAATAAAAACTATCCGGCGGAGTGCAGTACTCCGCCGGATATGTTTTATTTTAGACTTTCTGCAATGATTTCATATTATTTTTTCCAAGTCCCCCAGTTCAGGATATTTCTGTCTGCACAGCAATAAATGATACAAAGCAGAATAAATCCTGCCATCACTCCGAAACATCCCCCGCAGGCATCCAGAAGCACATCCGAAATCTGTCCGGAACGGCCGGCAACAAACCGCTGATGCAGTTCATCACTTGCCGCATAAAATGCCGTTGCGCCGATCGAGAGAATGATATTATTATGTTTTTTTCTCAAAAGCAGATACCATAGAAATCCCATCACGGCATATTCCGTAAAATGCGCCGTTTTCCGTACGATATGCACCAGACCTTCCAGAATTGTTTCTTGTATTCCGGACTCATAAGAAACAAAATTACGAAACAGCAGTTTAGCTGTTATTTCGCAGAACTGACTGCTTGTAACAGTACTTTCCTCCGCAGGCTGTGCGGAAAGATAAAAAATAACAATCATCAATAATATGAGCAGTATCAGTATAAAAGAAATATGCTTTTTCTTCATGAATTCACCTCTCAGCGTTCGGGTTCAGCTTCATAGAACATGCGTTTTTTGCGAACGTTATGACATCTTGTGCTGTTCACAATCCCGATTGCGGTATACATGCAGACTACTGCTGTACCGCCCGCACTCATAAACGGAAGCGGAATGCCGATAACCGGCATCACTTTCAGCACCATGCCCAGATTCATGAAACAATGCGAAAATATCATTCCGAATGTTCCAATACAGATAAATTTTCCCTGATAATTCTTTGCATGTAAACTGTCCGTCAGTACTTTAATACAGATATATGTCAGCAGAAACAGCACCAGAAGTGAGCCGACTAATCCCCATGCCTGTCCCAGATAGGCATAAATAAAGTCATTATGCATCTCCGGAACACGGACGTATCCGTTTTCACTTTGCAGGCCTGTACCGAAAATTTTTCCGTTTGCCAGTGCCGCAATGCCTAAATCCTGCTGATATTCCAGATTTTCGGGGTCTGTTCCGGGATGGAGAATTACCAGAATTCTGTTTTTATGCATATCTGAAAGCAGAAAATTCCATGCTACCAAAGCAGAAAGCGGAATCGCTGCCGCTGCCGCCAGAATATATCTCAGGGCAATCTGCGCACTTAAAATTTCTGAAAGAAAAATAATTACAAATACAATTGCTGTACCATAGTCACCCTGTTTGGCAACCAGTCCTATCGGAATCAAGGCATGAAGGCACAGCAGAAGCATATTTCCAATCTGATTCATATTTTCCTCTACTTTAGCCAGATGAAATGAAAATGTCAAGATAAAAGCTAATTTCAATAATTCCGAAGGCTGAAGATAAAAATTTCCGACAGCAATCCATGCCTGGTCATCTGCGCCGGCACGCCGATAGCCTAAACTTGTAAATGTCAGCCCTACCAGAACAAGCGCCGCTGGCGCATACAGCCACCATAAACGGATGATTTTATTATAATCCATTACGCTCAGGATGCCAATCATGACAAGCCCCAGTCCGCTTGCCAGTGCCTGTGTCCGGAATGTGCCGAAATCACAGCGGTCGAGCAGTTTATTCTGTGCAATACTGTACAGCATAATACAACTGATGGCAGAACAAAGCACACATGCCGTCACCAGTCCGTTATCAGAAGCTTTAATATACTTCTGAATGATATTCAAAATTTTTCTCATGAATATTGTTCTCTCTTTTCTATCTGTTTTCTCTGTTTATCTTAAATATTTGCTGTCGAATCCACGGAACTGTACCGCCATGGAAATATCTTCGCAGCTGATTTTGTCATTGCCGTGCAAATCTGCCGCAGAACGAGCAACTTTCTTGACTCTCATTCCGGTACGTGCACTCATGTGATAATGCTGATACATTCTGCCGAACATTTTTTCTGCATCTTCCTCCATCTGACAGAATTCCTCTAACAGACCGTCCGGAATCATGGCATTGTTATAGAAGCCAAGTCCGGCATACCGTTTTTCCTGCCGGCTTCTTGCAGATTCGACTCGTTCACGGATAACAGCCGAACTTTCCGGCTTTTCCTTTGCAGAAAGTTCTTCATACGGAAGCGGGTCAATATCAATATGCATATCGAACCTGTCGAGCATAGGCCCTGAAATCCGTGAAATATAATTATGAATCTGTTTCTGCGTACAGGTACATTTTTTCAGCGGAGAGCCGTAATATCCGCACGGACAAGGATTCATCGCCGCCGCAAGCATAAAACTGCACGGATATTCCGCCGTTCCTGAAACACGAGAAATCGTTACTTTCCGTGCTTCTAACGGCTGACGCAGAATTTCCAGTGTTGTCCGGTTGAATTCGGCCAGTTCGTCCAGAAACAAAACACCGTTATGCGCCAGCGAAATTTCTCCGGGGGTCGGAATACTTCCCCCTCCTGCCAGCCCTGCCGCCGAAATTGTATGATGCGGTGACCGGAACGGCCGTTCTGTTACTAAAGGCCGTTCTGCTGTCAGCAGTCCGGCAACAGAATAGACATTTGAAGTTTCCAGAATTTCTTCTTTTGTCATTTTGGGCAGAATAGTCGGCAGACGGTTTGCCAGCATACTTTTACCGCTTCCGGGTGTACCAATCAGCAGAATATTATGTCCGCCGGCAGCCGCAAGTTCCATACCGCTTCGAGCCTTGAACTGTCCACGAACATCGCAGAAATCCAGTATTTCCGAAAGTGTCCGTGAAGCTTCTGGTTCATAATGTGGTTCAGGAGTCAGCGACTCCTGTCCGACAAGATGCAGCATCAGTTCTTCCACTGTTGATACGCCATAAGTTTTAATTCCGTCAATGAATGCGGCTTCTCGTGCATTTTCTTTTGGAACGTAAATTTCCTGACAGCCGTTTTTTCTGGCGAGCATGGCCATGCTCATGACACCACGCACGCTGCGGACAGTTCCATGCAAGCCGAGTTCGCCTACGAACACCCGTTCCGGCATTCGCAGAGGCAGAATGTCCATTGCCTGCATGAGCGCAATAAAAATTGCCAAATCAAAAGAAGAACCTGTTTTTTTGACATCTGCCGGCGCAAGATTAATCAGAATCCGCCCTTTTGGAAATTGAATTCCGACAGAAGATGCCGCACTCCGCACTCTGTCACGGCTTTCTTTAATGCCGGTATCTGGCAGACCGCTTAAATCGAACTGCGGATGTCCTTTGAATACTTCGGCTTCTACAGTAACAGGAAAAGCGTTCATCCCGAACATGCCGACACTGTTAGTAATCGCAAACATACTATTTCTCACTTCGCTTTCTTTATGATTCTGTTATGTTAAGTATAGCATAATTTGTAAAATCCGTCAAGTAGATAGGCAATTTCTGATAAAAAATACCGCTTTGCAGAAGCGGTATTTTTACGGAATTTTATTTATTTTTCTCTTTTGGCATGGAAAAGACAACAATATCATCATAACGAAATTTTGGCTTCGGCATCTGATTTTCAGAATCATCAGAATTATCCATGAACTCTGAAGTCATTCGTTTCAGGTCTATCTGCTGTTGATAGCGTTCATTGAAATACGGATAGCCCTGCTGACGTTCTAACCAGCGCATTTTCATACATTCCGGAATCTGCGACAGAAACAGAAGTCCCAGTGCAATTCCGGCATACAGATGCAGAAACCTGATAACAGAAGAAACCAGTATCAGCACCAGAAGCATCAGAATCAGTTTTAATTTTTTGGCTTCGGCGAAAAACGCTGTCAGCAAGATGACAAGATTAATCAGAAAGGCAAAACTTCCCCATAACAGTGCGGAAATTCTGTCGATGTCTCCGTAATACAGAATCGGCAGGGTGATGACATGAAAATAGCAGTTTGCGAACAGAATCACGCTGGTCAGAAAGAATCTGATTCTATGCATGTGTTTTAATCTGAGCATCCATGTCCGACATTTCGCATAGTGTGAAGTGTTGGTTTTATAATACTTACTTAACTTTTTCATACCAATTCTCCTTTTCGTATAATATTAATATTTCATTCACATTTTATTCATATAGTTAAAACGGTATTATTTATATACTTTAAGTATTAAAATATGCAATTTCAGGAATATTTTTTCTGTTTTCACTATAAAAATCAGAAAATTATCTGTTATCCGCAGATTTATTATTTTCACGAGCATTTTTCATTACAATCAGTATATCACATCATTCATAATTTGTCAATAGTTTTTTCATATTTTTCTTATTTTTTCATTTTTATATAATCCATATAGTAGAAAAATCCTTTTCGTTATGATTTTTGCACAAATCATCTAAAAAATTATCCAATTTGTAATTTATGTATAAAAAATTCCCCGTCCGTGCATCTGCACGAACAGGGAATTTCTGTGTTTCAAGACTTATTCAGCTTTATAATTATAAACTGCCGGAGCTGTCGGAAGTTCATAACCCGTTCCAAGGAAGTAATCTGTATGCGGAGGCTGATTGTAGCCGTTATTCTGTGCCGCTACCTGTACTCGATACTGCGGATTGTGCATCAGACTGTAAATCGGATACTCACTTGTGAAAGTGGTTGTAAATACTCTCAGACCGCCGTCAGACTTGCGGAAAATCATTTCTTCTCTCCAGTCGCCCATCAGGTCACATGTCAGGCAGGCGTTGGATTTGGTATAGTTGTTATAGGTTACACCATCACCGGTGAAAACTCTGCCCTTGCCGTACTGGTCAGCCATAGTTCTGTCAAGAACGGCTCTTTCCAGCACATCTGTCCAGTAAACTACAGAGTTCTGACCCCATTTTGTGATGCTTGCAAATGTCATGCCGTTGCCGGAAGCATCGACCATCTGCTTGCCGGTTGTGCAGTCATACAGAATACCATTGTGAGAACCGCACATTTCTGCACCGTCATTGCCTGCAACGAGATTATCTGCAATCGCACGGCCGGTATCACCTCCGGCAGTTTCACGGAACAGAGCCTTTCCTGTTTTTGCATCACGGAGTTCTACACCATAATTGATAGTTTTTCCGTTAGGATGTGTTTCATCTTCCAGACACTGGAAAATTTCAAGTCCCGGATTTGAAGGTACAAAATCACCAATATGAATAGCATCACCATGTGCATTGCTGGTTGTGTAGAGAAGCTTGCCATTGTCATCCACAACAGCAGAGCCGACTACAACTTCCTGTTTGCCGTCACCGTCAACATCTGCACCAAGAATGTGATGATTGCCATCACCATAGCCGGCAGTACTTGCATTATAGCCTGTATCATAAGTCCAGCGTTTTACGAGTTTTCCGTTGCTGACATCCCATGCGGCGACTACAGAACGTGTATAATAACCACGTCCGAAGCAGGCACTTGCATGTTCTCCGTCAAGATATGCCACGCAGGCAGTAAATCTGTCTACACGGTTGCCGTAGCTGTCGCCCCAGTCAGCAACAGTTCCTCTTGCAGGGTCATAGTTCTGCGTATCGAGAGCTTTGCCGGTTGCGCCGTCAAAGAGAGTGATATATTCAGGGCCTGTCAGGATGCGTCCTGCGGTGGAACGGTAATCTTTCGACTTATCGCCGATATAGTTGCCCTGACCGTCCTTTGTACCGTCAGCAGTCTTGCAGATAAGCTCACACTTGCCGTCACCATCGAAGTCATAAACGAGGAACTGTGTATAATGTGCACCGGAACGGATATTGATTCCGAGGTCAATACGCCATACCAGAGTACCGTCAAGACGATAGCAATCGAAGAAAGTTGTTCCTGTATAGCCGTCCTTAGAGTTATCCTGAGAATTGGAGGGGTCCCACTTCACAAAGATTTCATACTGACCGTCACCATCAATATCACCGACAGAGCAGTCATTTTCTGTATAAGTGCAGGTTGTGCCGTCAGGCATAGTCTGGTCAGCGGGTTTCTGTGTATTGATGTCGAAATATGCGCCGGACTGTCCGGAATTCTTTGTTCCGAAAATGGTAGCCACATTTGCAAATTCGGTCATTGTTGTGCCGACAAAAGTATCTACTGTATAGAGGTCTGTCGGAGTACCGCCTTCAATGAAATAGTTTGTAGCTTCACCGGCGTTAATCTGAGCAACAAACTCACCGTTCTTGTAAAGCTTGAAATATGTTGCATCATTATCCGTTGCGAGAATTCTCCAGCTTACGAGCATACCTGTTCCGGTATAGGCAGCGGAAACGCCTCTGTTCAGATATTCCATCTGAATGCCGACACCTTTCTGATTATTGGAATTTACATTCAAAGGTGTTCCCTTGACTGGTGAAATCGGCTGGGAGGGGCTCTCGCTCTGGGTCGTATTTTTCAGAGAAACATAGTCAATATTCGCTGCGCCGTCAGCCGTCAGAGATGTGAATGTCAGGGCGTTCACACCTGCGGAAAGCGGAATATAAATGGTTTCTTCTTCCCATGTTGTCCATGCGCCGGTAGTTTTGCCTTCCAGAGTCCAGTAGACTATCTGATTATTCAGAGTCACCTGCACGGTTCTGTCAGAAGTACCGCCGTTTGCATAGCGGACAGTCAATGCATAAACACCCGCAGAAGATGCCGAAATATTCCAAGTGGCACTTGTACCAAGTTCGTTATAGAGATTCAGATAAGCTTCTTCTGTATATCCTGCATTGGTAGTTTCGACATAAGCATCTGTAAATTCTCCGTCAACAGCGGCATAGCGTCTTTCAGAATCGACAGCCGGCTTGACAAGATTTCCGTTTCCGTGGAGATATTTTGTCAGGCTGACAACATCGGCAGTGGAGAATGTACCTGAACCGGTTACATTTCCGGCATGTTGCTGATGTTCTGTACCGTTTCCGGAAATCAGTAATTTTTTGGCAAGAATCAGGTCATAGATATTGACAATACCGTCATCATTGAGGTCACCGGCAGTAAAGTCATCTCCTGTCACTGTAACTTTTGTTTCTGTTGCAGAAGTATCCACATAAGAAATCGGAATCAGTTCCCAGTCCTGACAGTTTGCGCCGTTGATTTCCCACTGCTGAACATTTACGCCGTCAGTGGTTTCTGCATTGATGACTTCGACAGCATTTCCGGTAGATTTGATAACCAGTTTAAAGCTTCCGTCCGCATTGGCAGAGAGATTAAACAGTTGATTATCCGCAGATTTAGCGGTATCCACACTGATATTATTGCCGGAGCTTTCAAGGCTGAGAGCTTTTCCGGCAGGTGACAGAATCTGATAATAGCCGTCTGCATTCACTTCCAGCTTCCAGAAATTGAAATCACTTAATGTTTTCGGACTGCTCTGTACAACATTAGTTGATGTTTCGGACTGACTCAGATAAATTCCGCTGTTGACATTGCGAATTACATAATATCCGTTGAGGTTTTCGGCCGCAGCAGATACAGTAACCGGAGCAATGCTTTGTCCTGCCGGCAGTGCGGCGAGCATCATAACAGCGGCTAAGAACGCTTTTATTTTCTTCATAGCTTTTCCCCTTTTCCTTAAAATTAGCTAAAAAGTTTACCAGTCAAAAATATTATTGTTTTTATTATATATAATTTCATGGAGTTTGTCAAGCTATTTAATAAATTAAAATTTTTAATAAAATAAATTTGTAATATTTGTCAAATATTATACTCAGGATTTATTCACTCTGCCGAATTTTAAAAAATTTCCGGAAAAGTGTCATATTTTACACTTCTGTTTTGTCTTATTAATAGGTAAATGTTTAAGAAGTGTTTAAGAAACATAACAAATCTGTAATATTTATTGACAAACTATTTTTTATGTGCTATACTGATAACTGTATTAATTCACATAGTACATATCATTATCTGTTTTATGGGAGGTTACTATTATGATGAAAAACAAAGGGAAAACATTTCACAAACGTATCACCGCATTTCTTTCTGCTCTGCTGATGCTGACAGCCATTACCGGATGCAGTAAAAATAATAACACCGGAGAAGGCGGAAACTCCGCCAATACCGGAAATTCTTCCGGTTCTGGAAAAAGTGCACAGGCTCTGAACATCTCTTTTGACCATTCCTATGCATCCGAAAAAATTAATTTTTCCAGTAATATAGTATATTTCAATTCCTTGAATGAAATTGACGGAAATCTTATGATTTCCGGCTATACAGAAAATGACGGCCAGAAATTATGTCTTTATAATATCGAAAACGGCTCGACTAAGGAAGTTGAACTGGAATATCCCAAGACACTTGATGAAAATGTAGATTACTATCTCAGTGCAAGCTTTGTCAACGCTCAGAATCAGCCGATTTTTATCTATCATGCATCCAGCTATGATGAGACAAGTGAAGAAGCCTCCTATCAGGATTTAGGCTATACAATGGAAATTTATGATTCTGATTTTCATCTGCTGGAAACCAAAGACCTCAAAGATATATTCAAAGAAGATTCTTATTTTACACAGCTAATTCAGGATAACGAAGGCAATTTCTATGCGGCTGTACAGGAAAATGTTGCAGAAAATTTTTCCACGAAAATCTATATCTATGACAAGGATTTCAACCAAAAAGGCGAAGTCAATGGCAATATTCAGTATGTACAGCAGATGTTCATCAACGGAGAAGGAAAAATTATCCTCAATTATCAGGATAATGACTGGAAAACCTGTTTCGGTTACCTGAATACAGAAACTAATACCCTAGATGAAATCAAAGTGGACGGAATGCCTCAGTGGTTCAATACTTCTTTCTGCGGAAAAAAAGATTATGATTTGTTTGTCGGCGATTCCACCGCAGTTTACGGCCTCAATCTGGAAACCGGCAAATGTGAGGAAGTCATCAACTGGATAAATTCTGATTTTATAGGAGAAAATGTCAATCAGGTGATTCAGCTTGAAGACGGCCGTTTTATTCTGACAGAAAGCGACTATACCAGCAACACTACCACCTCCAACGTCTGGATTCTGAACGAACGTGACCCCAAAGAATTTGAAAACGTTCAGCTTATCAGCCTTGCGACCCTGTACATGCCGTCCGAACTCAACAAAGCCGTTAATAACTTCAACAGAACACATACTGATTACAGAATCGGCGTTATGAACTATGAACAGTACAATACCGATGCTGACTATGAAGCCGGCTTAAAACAGTTTGAGAATGATATGACCTCCGGCATTATGGCGGATATTATCTGCATGTCCTACATGCCTTATGAACGCTATGCCAATAAAGGCCTGCTGATGGATTTCAGTAACTATATCAGCCAACTGAATCCGGATGAATATTTCACAAACTTCTTTGATTCGCTCAGATATGGCGAAAAGCTTTACAGAATCGGCTTTTCCTACAATGTCAGCACACTGGAGGCCAAAACTGATAACGTCAACGGAAAAAACGGTCTTTCCTTACAGGAATTTTCTGACCTGATTGCCAATCTTCCGGCTGGTACAGAGGCTTTCTCTGAAATGACAAAAGATTCTGCACTTTCTGAACTCGCCACAACATTCCTGACAAATTTCATTGATGTCAATACTGGTGCTTGTACGTTCAATTCTCCGGAATTTGTCAAGCTTCTGGAATTATGCAATTCTTACCCGTCAAGCGAAGATGACAGCCGTCAGGACTGGGAGCAGGAAGAATGGGAAAAATACTGGGCAGAAGAAAGCTATCAGTATATCAATGACAAGACCCTGTTTCGTGAAGCGACTATCAGCGACATTAAAAGCTATCTTCAGGAAAAAACGCAGTATTTCGGCGATGCAGATGTCACACTTGTTGGAGGCCCGACCAATACGGAAGGAAGCAACGGCGGTAAGTTCATGCCGGACTATACCATTTCTGCTTCTGCAAATTCTGTTTTCACAAACCAGATTTGGGAATTCTGTCAGCAACTGCTTTCCGAAGATGCACAGGAATCTCTTAGCTGGTCACTTCCGGTTTCCAAGAAAGCTTTTGACAAAGCAGCTTCCAATGCTCTTAAACCAGATACTTATATTGATGAAGACGGCAAAGAAGTAGAAATTCCCTACACTATCTGGAGAGGAGACGAAGAAGTAGAAGTCCCTCTGCCAACTCAGGCCGATGTTGATGCCATCAAGACTTATATCGAAAATATCAAAGAAACCATGTATTATAATGAACAGATTTATAACATTGTTTATGAAGAAGCACAGAAATACTTCTCCGGTGACCAGACTGCACAGGCTGCTGCGGATATGATTCAGTCCCGTGCAAGCATCTATCTGTCTGAACAAACCTGACATCTCCTAACTTCTCCACCCTCAAGATATAGAAAAATTCCCCGTGATTTTGCATCACGGGGAATTTTTCTGTGAAGAATTAATTCTTGCTGACAGTAACTGTATACTGTCCGTCTTTCAGTTCGCCGATTGTAAGAGAATACCCTGTCTCAACCGATTCGCTTTCATCGGATGCATACCAGTGCCATCCGGAAATATTGCCGTCAAGGGTCTGGCCTGT
>JAFRMZ010000236.1 GCA_017430465.1 Oscillospiraceae bacterium | reverse complement strand
TATGCAATTACAATTCATAAATCGCAGGGTTCGGAATATCCCATTGTAGTAATGCCTGTCATGATGACACACTTTATCATGTTACAGCGAAATTTAATCTATACCGGAATCACAAGAGCCAAAAAACTGCTTGTTCTTGTCGGCACGAAAAAAGCTGTTGCCTATGCTGTAAAACATATCACGGTCACAAAACGAAACACCAAACTGAAAGACCGCCTGCAAAAAATATGAATTAAAAGGAGTGTAATTTATGAGATTATTTCTTGCAGTTCAACTAAGCAATGAAATGAAAAAAGCTATTATATCGGCACAAAACAAATTGAAACAAAATAAAGTCAACGGAAGATATACAGATATACAGAATCTGCATCTGACACTTGCTTTCATAGGAGAATACGGAAATACTGACAATGTTCTGGAAGCAATGGAGCAGGTACATTTTGAATCTTTTCAGTTAAAACTTGGCGGACATATCGGCAGTTTCGGAGACTTGCTCTGGGCTGGACTGGAACAGAGTGACGAATTAGAAAAATTAGCCCGTCAGCTTCGGCATTCTCTCGCAGAATATCATATCCCGTTTGATAAAAAGAAATTCAATCCGCATATTACACTGCTGAGAAATGCCGTAATACCGACCTATGCTGACATTTCTTCCATCAATATTGATAAGGTTTCCATGAAAGTCAGCGAAGTATCTCTGATGCGTTCAGAACACGGAAAGCATGGCATGATTTATACAGAAATCGGAAGTATTATTTCAGACAAAGGAGAAGACTAAAATGGACAGACCATACATTATTTGCCACATGACACAATCCATTGATGGCAAAGTAACAGGAGACTTTCTGATTCACCCTGACTGTGCCGATTCTGTTGAAGCTTATTATGAAAAGAACCGTCAGTTAAAAGGTGATGCCTTTGCCTGCGGAAGAATTACAATGGAAGGCAGTTTTACAAATCATTTCCATCCCGATTTTTCTATGTTTGAAAATATAGAAATTCCGGAAGGTGATTTTATCGCCGAAAAACATGACTATTATGCAGTATCATTTGACCGTCACGGAAATGTCGGCTGGACACAGGCAAGAATTTATGATGAAGATTCGGGTTATGATAACTGTCATATTATTGAGGTGCTTTGTGAGGACACACCAAAAGCACATCTTGCCTATTACCGAAATATCGGCGTATCTTATATCTTTGCAGGCAAACATGAGATGAATTTAAAACTTGCTCTGGATAAGCTGTATCATTTGTTTGACATTAAAAAATTACTTCTGGAAGGCGGAAGTGTCATTAACGGAGCATTTGAGCGTGAAAATCTGATAGATGAAATCAGTCTTGTCATTGCTCCGATTGTTGCAGATAAAGATGGATTACCTCTGTTTCATGAAAGCACTCTGGAAAGTTTTAAACTTGCTGAATTTGAAAAAATCAATCAGTCCGTATGGCTGAGATACTGTAAAAAAGGAGAATGAATATGAACGTTTCAATACGTCTCATGATACCGCAGGACAAACCGGAAATTTTGCAGATGATGCGTGTATTTTATGATTCCCCGGCAGTGGAGCATACTGCATCAAATGAAATTTTGGAAAAGGATATTGACGACTGCCTAAGCGATATGCCTTATCTGGAAGGTTTTGTGATTGAAGGTAAAAATAAAATCATCGGCTATGCGATGACAGCAGTCAGCTATACTACGGAATACGGTGGTATCTGCATCTGGCTGGAAGATTTGTACTTAAAGCCAGAATACAGGCATTCCGGCATTGCAGGGGAATTATTTGCATTTATTGAAAATTATTATCCGGATGCTGTCAGATTTAAACTCGAAGTTGAGCCGGAAAATGAATTTGCAGTAAAAGCCTATCAGAAATACGGCTATCATGTTTCGCCTTATTTTCTGATGACAAAAGAAAGGTAAACTTTTCATGAATAAAACAGAAATACAGATTGAAAACAGAGAATGCTATCTGTACAGCACGGAAAAGCCGAAATTTGCACTGATACAGCCTGTTGATGAGCATGATATTGCTGTATTGGATAACGAAGTCAGTCAGATTGAAAATTCAGGCATGGAATTTATTCTGTCAGCTTTCAGAATACATGACTGGAACAGTGAGCTGACCGCATGGAATGCTCCGCAGGCATTCGGAGATACCAGCTTTGGCGATAAAGCAGGCGAAACTTTGCGATATATCAAAGAAAATCTGATTCCTGAACTGAACAGAATGTTCCCGGAAACAGAAAAATATATTTTAGGTGGATATTCTCTTGCAGGATTATTCAGCCTGTGGAGTGCGTATCAGACGGATATTTTCAGCGGAATTTCGGCAGTATCTCCGTCAGTCTGGATAAAAGGCTGGATTCCGTTTGCAGAATCTCACGAAATTAGAGCAGAAGCTGTTTATTTAAGTCTTGGGAATCATGAACATAAAGCCAGAAATGCCATGATGAAAATGGTTCGTGAAAATATTATCAGGCAGTCAGAATTACTGAAAAATCAGAAATCTGTTCTGGAATGGAACGAGGGAAATCATTTTCAGAATCCGGATTTACGGACAGCAAAGGGATTTGTCCGGACAATGGAGCAATTATTATGAATATCTGGAATCCGTGGCACGGCTGCCGAAAATACAGCGAAGGCTGTGAAAACTGCTATATGTACTATCTGGATAAACAGTATGAACGTGACGGCAGTGAAATTTATAAAGTCAAAACAAATTTTAATCTTCCGATTAGAAAAGACAGGCACGGAAATGATAAAATTCCGTCCGGAACGTTGCTTTATACTTGCATGACATCAGATTTCTTTCTGGAAGAAGCGGATAACTGGAGAAATGAAGTCTGGGATATGATTCGTCAGCGTTCAGATGTGAAATTCTGGATTCAGACAAAGCGGGCTGAACGGATGAAAGATAATCTTCCGTCAGACTGGGGTGACGGCTGGGAAAATGTGATTCTTGTTGTTACAACGGAAAACCAAAAGCGTGCTGATGAACGGCTTCCGATTCTGCTAAATATCCCTGCAAAGCACAAAGGCTTCATGTGTGCGCCGATTCTGTCAGAAATTCATGTGGAGCAATATCTTGCATCAGGTCAGTTTGAAACGGTTCTTGCTGATGGTGAGAATTACGAAGGAATGAGACCATGCCATTATGAATGGATAAAATCGCTGTATGAACAATGTAAATCTGCTGATGTACCATTTACGTTTGTCGGAACAGGAAATGTATTCATCAAAGACGGAAAAATGTATCGTATTCCGAAAGCATATCATCAGGTACAGGCACAGCGTTCTGGTCTGAACTATCCGCCAGTCAATACCAATGTTCCCATGCAGGCAAAATGCCAAACCTGTCAGAGAAAAAATTCCTGTAACGGCTGTCACTGGTGCGGAAAATGCAAATAAAGGAGTAATTTATTATGAAAGCAATTATTATTTATTATTCACTGTAGAAAAGGAGAAACTTATGAAAAGATTGATTTCACTGATACTTGCAGCAGCAATGTTTTTCGTTCCGCCAAAGGCTTCATTTACAGTAGTTGCAAAAGAAACCGACAGCTTTTTTGATGATTTTGCAGGAAGTCGCCTTGACACTGACAACTGGCTGATTGCTGAAAAAAACTGGGGCGGAACAGTCAATATTGACGGCGAAAAAGTGGATTATAACGGTGGTGTGATTTCTGATAATGTCGCTGTCAGAGACGGAAATCTGGTTCTCACAGGTCTTGGAAATCTTTATGAAGGCGAACTCCGAGGAATCAACCGTAACGGAACAAGACGTTCTGACGGAAAACGCTGCGGAGGTGCAATCGCTACAAAAGAATACTACGCTTCAGGAAGTTACGAAATCCGTGCAAAAATTGCCCCTGAACTCGGCTGTTGCTCTGCCATGTGGACTTTTGAATATGAAGAAGATTATTCAGGCGATAATCTTACTGTTACAAATCATGAAATTGATATTGAATTTCCGGGGCGTGATGCCAATGATGAGCCGAATCTTGATTATGTACTATGCACTACATGGACGGGAGAGGGCGATGATGAGCATAAAACAGGTTCGCCTTACTGCGGAAATCAGACTGACGGAGCATATCATACTTACCGTTTTGACTGGCATACAGGCGATGAAAACGAGATTCCAAGAGTAGAATATTACTTCGATGATGTGCTAACTTATACATCTTATGAGCATATCCCGACCAATGCAGGACGGCTCTGGCTGGGCTTATGGTTTCCGAAATACTGGGCAGGAACACCCGATTTTGATACAGCAGAATTTGAAATTGATTATATCAGGATTACACCATTTCATGAAAGCGGTGACAAACCGCAGAATGAATCCTATCCGGACAGCGGCTGGGCAGAAATAAAAGAACCTGTTATGGGTGATGTCAGTGCAGACGGAGTTTTTAATGTGGCTGATGTGATTTTGTTCCAGAAATGGCTGTTAGCTGTTCCTGACACGCATCTTGCTGACTGGGAAACGGCTGATTTCTGCAAAGATGACAGGCTGAATGTATTTGATTTCTGCCTGATGAAAAAAGCACTGCTCTCGCAGGAGAAAACTGCCGTTTTGACAGTTACAACAAATTATGGCGGATACGGAGTCGCAGGACAAGACCTTGGAAGCGGAACATTTACAGAAACTTTTGCTGTCAGAAAAGGCGATACTTTCTACGAAACAATGAACGGACACTGGATTCTGAACGAAAATACTGAATATTCAACAGAAACTCCTGTTCTAACTGTTGATGAAATCAATGGCAGTGAAATCACATTCACCTCATTTTTATACGGTGAACAGAAAAAACAGACTGTCAGATTCGGAGAAGAACTTTCCGAGGCAGTAAGTTCAACATTTGTTATCTATGATGGCATCAATTACAGTTATGTTCTGACATTTTCCGATAAACAGCCATAAAATCAATTTTGCATAAAAAAAGACATACCATTCTGAAAACGAATGATATGTCTTTTTAATTATAGTATTAAATTTACTTTAATTCCTGTTCCAGCTCCTCAAATTCTTTTGAACTGAAAAAATCTCCGAGAGAAATTTCCAGACCGTCACACAAGATTTTAATAGTTGTAATAGAAACGTTTTTTCTTTTTTCATCAAAGAGGCTGTAAACAGTGGAAGGAGTCATTCCTGAAATATTCGCCAGTTCATTTGCGGCTATGCCACGCTCGGAACATAAACTCTTAAACCGCTGTACAACTGCATTTTTTACGGCTGACATAGTATCACCTGCTTTTTTAATCTTAGCAATATTATACAGCTTTATACATTTTTGCGTGTACGCATTTGCGTATATTTTGAATTTGTGGTATAATAAGTTCAGAGCCTTTTAGCAGGCACTATAAAAAAGAGGTGTTTGAAATGGATATTTATACTGTCAGCCTGTTCGGTCACAGAAATCTTCTGAATCCGATTTCAGCCGAAGAACGTCTGGAGCAGGAGATTTACAAACTTCTGAAAAATCACGGATATATCAATTTTCTGATGGGACGTACAGGAGAATTTGACCTGATGGCAGCACTGACTGTCCGCAGGGTAATGAAAAGCTACAGACGTTTCAACTGTTCCCTGATACTGGTTCTGCCTTATGAAAATAAGTCTGTTGAACAGAACAGAAACAGCTTCCTGAATCTGTATGATGAGATAGAAATTTGTTCAGCATCAGCTGATGCTTACTATAAATCAGCTTTCCAGCTCCGCAACCAGAACATGATTGACCGTTCCGATTTGGTGCTTTGCTGTATTGAACATGAATCCGGCGGTTCAGTATGCCGTACGGCAGCAGTGCGAAATCATCAATCTTGCAGAAAAACAGATGCAGACCTGAAAGTGTTCTGCACCTGTTGCTCCCTTATTTACTGAGAATTTCCATCATCAGCAATGCACCGTCTTTGAATTCCTGAATGTACAGGACTTCGTTATCCCTTACTGCATTTTCGCCTTGTATGTCGCTGAGTTTGTGGTATGTTTCCACCTGCTCCTGTGTCAGTGTCTTCTCAAACTCCGCTGAAAGCTTCAGCCATTTCTGTGTCAGTCTGTCATCAGGTTCTGCCTTCCGTTCTGACGGGCTGATTTCACCGTGATACAGTTCTTTCAACATGACAAGCACCTCCTTTCTGAGATACTATCATACCATAAATACCAGAAAATAGCCATTACCATAATCAACAAATATAATGTGCGGAATTTGTAACAATTACAAAAAAATTATTGCATTAGCATAATTTTTACCTATTTATGGGTAATCGTGAAATATCCCAAAACTGCACCGTCCTCTTCATCACCAACGATATATGTGATTGATTTTTTCTCAAGTGCAAACTGTGTCGCATTCACTTTAATAAGTTGTATGGGATTCATAATGGAAATAGGTCTGCTGGGAAACACCGAGTTTTTTGCCATTTCCGCCTGTGACAGCACCCATCTTGCTCTCGGTGAGCTCGTCTATTTTGCGCATCGCCTCGTTGCATGCTGCCACGATGAGATCCTGGAGCATTTCAACGTCGTCCTGAGCCACTTCCGGATCTATGGTAACGCTGATGATCTCATGCTTTCCGTTGGCGACTACCTTTACGGCTCCGCCGCCTGCGGATGCTTCTACCTCGCTGGCCTCGACTTCAGCCTGTGCAGCCTGCATCTTC